>JADGNW010000444.1 GCA_017883315.1 Blastocatellia bacterium
CGCGTACCAACGATTGGCGAGCGCATACATCGCGGCGGCGCGATATCGGGACGCAGTTGATCTCCTTGCCGTTGCTTCGGACAAGTTTCCGGATAACGCCGATCTGCTTGCGAGGCGCGCGCGCGCGCTATGTGAATGGGCTTTGCAGGGTGAAACCCCGGACGCCTCGATGAACCCGCGCCCGAAAGCCGCGACAAGTCAGAAGGACGCTCGCAAGGAAGCGCTGAGGGCGGCGGAACTTGCCGGGAAGAAATCGCCTGATCTCGTGATTGTGAATCTCGCGCTTGGCTATGCGTACACTCTGGACGAGCGCGACCGGCCAAAGGCAGTCTCCGCATTTGTGCGAGCATCGACGATCGCGCCCGACGACCCGGAAGGCTATTTCGGCGTTGGCTACACCTATCGCTTGATGAAGCAGTATCAGCAAGCGATCCCACAGTTGAAGAAGGCGCTCGAGCTGCGGCCCGACTACTACGAAGCGCATCGCGAACTCGCCTATTGTTATCACTCGGAAGGCGACACGGACCACGCTATCGGCGAATACAACACGGCGACCGGCTATCAAGGCGAGACCAATAACTCAGGTGAAATGGCCGGCAATCATCTTGCCCTGTCGGCGTTGTACACCGAAAAAGGCCAGCAAGTTGGAGGCTCTGATGGCGAGGCCATCAAGCAGGCGGGGAAGGGACACGAAAGTGACGCTCGCGAATACGACCCGACACTGAAAGCAGCGCTGAAGATTCTGACGGCGAGTGGCGTTTCTTATCGCATGACGGCCTACTTGCCTTCCGATGTGCGCGGCCTGATAAATGATCGAACGGTCAGTGTTCCAGGGGGGTTCAAGATTCCATTCCCCAAAAAACGTCCGTGATCTTCCGCTGGCGGGCCTGCTCAATTCCCGTGATGCTCATTCCATGCTTTCACGTAACGAGCAGCCTTCGGATTAGCGTCATTCCATTTCGGCGCTTCCGGGTTGTTCGCGATCATCATAAGCGCCAACGCAACCATGCGGTCGACTTTTTCCATGTTCGCGTAGTCGATCTTGTTCCAGTGATCGCCGGCTCCGTGGTAGTCCGGATAAACAAAAGCCGTGCACAACGTGTGAGCAGGCACGCCTTGATCGGCCAGCGCCTGGTTGTCACTGCGACTGAAGAAAGCGTCACTATTCTGCTCGTGCTTGTAGACTTTGATGCCGGTTAGCTCGCCGGCCTTCTGGAAGATCGTTCCGACATCGGAATAGTCAAACCCCGTAAGCGTCGCGTTGGCGATCTGCGGCCCTTCGCTGCTGTCGGTGCGGCCTACCTGTTCGAGGTTCACATCGGCTACTGTCTTCTCGATCGGGAACACAGGATGGCGGCCATAGTAGCGCGAGCCCAACAGTCCTTTCTCTTCACCAAAGAAAGTCATGAACACGATGCTTCGCCGCGGGCGCTGCTTGAGCGTTGCGAGCGCCGCTGCGAGCTCGACTACTGAAACCGTGCCGCTGCCGTCGTCATTCGCGCCGTTGAAGATGTTGTCGCCTGACATACCCGCACGAATGCCCAGATGATCATAGTGCGCGGTCACCAGCACGAAGCTGTCTTGCAGCACCGGGTCCGAACCGCGCAACACGCCTAAGACGTTTCGCAACTTGACAGGTCTTTCGATTGTAGCGTCGAGCTGAATCGAAACTTCCGCCGGTGTAGGACCGGGCTTCATCGAATCGTAAAGCTTGACGACTCGTGGGTCATGAACTGTGATGACCGCCACCGGGGACGCCAGCGCGGGGCGTCTGTTATCGGGATCGATCAGCCGCGATGCGGCCCCGCTACCCGAGGAGTTGGTTCGGTCTATCGAGACGATCAGCGCGGTTTTGAAGTCGATCATCCTGCTCATGAATTGATTCTGAGCGCGAAACATCTCACCGCGAAGCGAAGGTTCCGCGCGCCGGATGTCGGGCATCTCGGTGATGACAATTCGGCCATCGAGCTGCTCAGGTTTTACCGCGGCCAGGGCGGCCGAGTCGTTGAAATCAATCTTGAAAAGCGAGGCTCGCTTCAAGCTCAAGGCGCTTTCGATTGAGAAGCTGACTTGATTCCTTGCGACCGCAATCGTTTCATTTGCATCGCGAATCTCCAGCGTGAACGCGTCCATAGAGTGTTCGGCCAGAAGCCAGTTCGCAGTCTGAAAGTAACCGTCATCGCCGGCAGGTTCGAGACCCGCTCGACGAAACTGCGCAGCGATGTACTCGGCGGCGATGTCGAGTCCGCGAGACGGTGTGTTGCGGCCTTCCAACGCATCGGAGGCGATGAATGAGAGATGTCCGCGCAGGGAATTGGCGGAGATGTGATCGAGCGCTGCCTTTGTGTCCGCTGCAATGCGCGGCTTTTGGGGAGCGGCTTGCGCCCCCAGACAGCAGACGATTACAGCAAAGGCCAATGAGCTGCGGAGTGTTCGTGTCATCTTGTTCCTAACTCACAAATGAGCCGCCGGCTTCATCGAAACCGGGTCTTACGAAGCTTCTGGCATTGGGAAACTCGTGCTCCGTCGCTCTGCGCAATTGCTCGAGGTGAACAAGCAACGGAAGAATCGTGTCGGCTTGAGCAGGAAACTCTTCCTTCAGCCTGCCCCACGCCGCGATCGAACGGTCCATTCCGATCAGCGCTACTTTGATTGAGCCGTCCGAGTCTTTCTGTCGAATGCCCTCCGAATCACGGTCCTCATTGTCCTCGTCGTCCTCGTCTTCCGTATCGGGGCGCATCAGTCCTCGCATGATCTTCACGGCGATTTGAAACTGATACCAGCGAATGATGCTGATCGCGTCGTCCACCTGTTCGAGCTTTTCCTGTTGGTCGAAATCCACCAGGGGTAGGTCGCCCTCTTTGGCGGCGAACGCTTGTTCGATTTTCGAGGATTCGCCGTCGAACCATTGATTGACCATCCGGGCGTACTGCTCTCCGGCTCGGGACAGTTCGTGGGATTCTGTTTTCTCCTGTAGTCTTCGTTCCCGTAGCCCTGCTTCTGCGAGGTCGAGCGAGTCCAGATCAATCCCGCGCTCCCTGGCCATTTCGGTGAGCATCTCCCTGGTTTGCTCGAATATCGTCTTGAGCTTTTCCCAGAACGCTTCGTTATTGATGTCGTTAGCTTCCGGATCATTGTCGTCGGCCTGTTCCTGCGCATACAGGAGGCACCGCGCAGTGAAAGCGCAGCGCTCACACCAACGGTCGCAGTAGTTGTAGATGCCTTCGATGAACCTGGGATCGCCCGCCAATTCAATAAGGTCCTTAGTCTTCAAGCCACCTCCTATATTGCTCGCACGACGACTCGTTGCTAACCTCGATCTTGTCGAAGCGTCGGGCCGCCGACGACAATCGAATGAACCGAACGAGTAAGACAAGCCTAAGAACGCGCGTTTCTGCTTCTGCGGAACCAAGTGTCTATCAAAGCGCGCCGTCTAATCAAGTGCAGCACTCAGTGGCTAACAC
>JADGNW010000445.1 GCA_017883315.1 Blastocatellia bacterium
GGATGTCGTTAAGAGCCGACGTGATCTGTTCGCATTGGCTCGTGCCATCAGGACTCGCCGCGTCGATAGCCTCGCGCATTCTCCGCAAGCCGCACATCGTCATCGAACACTCTGGAGCCCTTCACTTTCTTGCGAGGTCGCGCGCGGGCCGCGCAATTGCCAAATTCATTGTCGGCAGCAGTGATCGAGTCGTCGTGGTAAGCGCCGATCTAAAACTGAAACTCCTGAAGATGTGCCCCGACGCGGAGAACAGAATTGAAGTCATACCGATGGGAATAATCACCGTCAGCGATATCGCCGATCGCGACTCTATTCCCGACGGCGCCGGTTCTTCGACTAACGATGCCAGAACAGTGTTGTTTGTCGGCCGGCTTGTTGAGATCAAAGGAGTCGATCTGCTCTTGACCGCATTGAATGGCATGCAGGATGTTCGACTTCTTATCGCGGGCGACGGAGAAGAGAGGCGTGGACTCGAAGCGCGAGCCCACGAATTATCAGTGGGGGCGACATTCGTGGGTCGCGTGGGAGCGCGACAACGAGAAGCGCTGCTCGCGGCTTGCGATGTTGTCGTAGTCCCGTCTCGCGTGCTCGCTGGCGGACGAACCGAAGGAACTCCAGTCATCTGTCTGGAGGCGATGGCTGCGGGTCGAGTTGTTGTCGCTTCGAGAACAGGCGGGCTCGGCGACGTTATCGTCGATGGTCAAAACGGTCTGCTCTTCGAGCCCGGTGACCATAGTATGCTGAGAGAGAAATTGATGCTTGCTCTCGGAGATGAAGACTTACGCCGAAGAATCTCTACCAATGCTCGACTTACGGCGCAAGCTTACGACTGGTCGCGGATTGGCGAAAGATTCAGCAAAATCATAGAGAGCGCGTTAGAAGAAAATGGCCAGCCTCGCAACTCAAGAATCCAAGCCGGAGACCTCTGCGGATAACATCGCAGCGATCGCCGGCCGGGGAACGATCTACATAACCGCAGCCAAGCTTTGGTTCATGGTGAGCGGCTACGGAATCCATTTCATCCTGCCGCGTTTGATCACCAAAGAGCAGTTCGGGATTTATCAAGTAGTAGTCGGCGTGGTCTCGGTGATCAATGCAGTTATCATCACAGGCACGTACCAGGCGGTATCCAAGCGCGTCTCCGAAGATGAGCCTAACGCGGGATCGGTTAAGGCGACGGCCCTCAAGCTGCAAGTGCTGGTCGGCGGCGGAGCGTCGCTGTTGTTTTTTCTCGCGGCGCCGGTTGTTGCGAAGTTTCTGGGCGATGATCGGCTGGTGAATTATCTGAGGCTGGCATCACTTATCACTCTTTGCTATTCGTTCTACGCAGTCTTCACCGGATACTTCAATGGCTGCAAGAAATTTCTCAAGCAAGCTTCGCTCGATATGGCTTACTCGACGTTCAAGCTGGCGTTCATAGTCTTGTTTGTTTGGATGGGGCTGGGTGTCGCGGGAGGAATCGGCGGCTTTGCGCTTGCGGCCGCAAGCGTTCTCTTGCTATCGGCCATAGTAGCGGGAAAGAGCGATCGGGTGAAGCAATTTCGAGTGAAAGACTTGCTCCAATTTCAGAGCTATCTGTTGCTGTTCACGCTGGCGATCAACCTTCTCCAAAAAACTGATCTGATTCTTATCAAAGCGCTGTCGTCGCCGGACCCGCTGACCGCGAGTGAAAACGCAGGATCGTACGGCGCGGCCGTGAACGTAGCTAACATAACGTATCAGGTTATCATATCCGCGACGTTCGTCATCTTTCCGCTTGTGTCGCAATCAACCTTCGCCCGGGATCGCGAGAGGACGCAGTCTTACGTCTCGAACACGCTCCGCTATACGTTGATGATCATGGCTCTGCTGGCGACCCTGTTTTCAGCTAACGCGAGCGGCGTCTTGAGCCTGGTTTATCCGCAGAGCTATCAGTCCGGCGCCGCCGCACTCGGCATCGTCGCTTACGGGATGTTGCTGTTTGGATTCTTGTATGTTGCGACCACGATGATCTCGGCGAGCGGACATCCCGGAGCATCGCTGCTAATCGGACTGGGCGCCCTGGCCGTCAGCGCCGCGTTGAATTGGCTCATGATTCCCGCTTACGGGTTGGTGGGGGCCGCTGTTGCGACAACAGCGGCAATGCTGGCGGGCGCGGTCGTCGCTTGTGTTTATCTGTGGAGAAAATTCGGGGCCTTGATGCCGATCTGGTCGGCAGTGCGAATCGCAATCTGCGCCGGCGCAATCTACGGCGCGTCACTTCTTTTTTTCACTTCCTCGAAACTACTGATAGTTGCTAAACTCGTCGCGTTGTCTGTTACATATCTGGCCGCACTCATCGTCAGCAGGGAAGTCGGACAGGAAGATCTTCGGGTCATCACTCAGGTAGTACGCGCGAAGTAGAAACTGGGGCGAGCTTCAGGCGCTCGTTAGAGTTGGGAGAAGGAGGAATCAAGAATGAGGAAAGCGCTTTCGCTTCCAGCCGTGGGAATCCTGTTGGCAGCCTCCGGATTGATCTTTTCGCCGGCCAGCAGCGCAGGCGATTCTAATCACTCCGCGAAATCAGTTACCTTTACTAAAGACGTGGCGGCGATTTTCTATAAGCACTGCACGGAATGCCATCGGCCTAACGACCTCGCGCCGATGTCGCTTCAAACCTACAAGGAGGCACGGCCGTGGGCGCGCTCGATCAAAGAGAAGATCGTCACTCGACAGATGCCCCCCTGGCATGCCGATCCGCACTACGGGCAGTTCTCAAACGATCGCAGACTTACTCAGCAAGAGATCGACACCGTGGTAGCCTGGGTGGACGAGGGCGCGAAAGAAGGAAACTCCAAAGACCTGCCACCAGCGCCGAGCTTCCCCGACGGTTGGAAGATTGGCAGGCCTGACGTAGTGCTCTCGATGCAAGATGACTACACTCTGGAGGCCAACGGTGCGGACGAATACATAAACTTCACGATGCCGACGAGCTTCAAAGAAGATGTGTGGATTCGAGCTGCCGAGATTCATCCCGGAAACAAGAGAGTTGTCCATCACGTCATCGCGTTCATCCAGACTCCGCAGTTCCAGACTCAATGGAAAGCTACTCAAGGGCGTCCAAGTGCGCAGTCTATTTTCTATCAAGACGGAACGCTGATACGCACGAAGATGGATGCTCCGGCTTACGACAACGGTTGCGATGCACCGAATGGCGGCTTCGCGCGCGGCAGCGGACAGGAAGGATTGGGATTGCCGCTGTGCTTTTACACACCCGGAAAGGACCTCGACATTTTTCCTGCGGGCACAGCGAAGTCGATTCCCGCGGGTTCGAACATCGTTCTTCAAGTTCACTACTCGAAGACTACCGGCAAGGTCGAGAAAGACCGCACCAGCGTCGGCCTCTTCTTCGCGAAAGAGCCTCCCGACAGGATGCTCACGTCGTTCGGAGTGATCAATCATTACTTCAAGATTCCGCCCGGCGACGACAATCACCAGGTGATTGGGTGCTACACGTTCAGCCGCAACGTCGAGTTGTTCACGTTCCTTCCGCATATGCACGTGCGCGGCAAGGACATGAAGTACGAGGCTGTCTACCCCGACGGCAGGCGCGAGACGCTGATCTTCGTTCCCAATTACAACTTCAACTGGCAGACGTTGTACAAACTCGAGAAGCCGCTCGCGATTCCGAAGGGTACGAAGCTGATAGTCACCGCGCACTTCGACAACTCGGAGAAGAACAAGTACAACCCTGACCCGACCAAGACGGTGCGCTTCGGTGATCCGACTTATGATGAGATGATGATTGGCTACTTCGACTACGTTACGGATCAACCGGTGCGAAACGCGATCAAGATCGATCCGAAAGTGTATGACCTTTACGCCGGCGACTACGCAGTCGGACCCGCGACGTTCACGATAAGCCGCGAAGGCTCTAAGCTGATGTTTACTGCGCCGGGCCAGCCGAAAATCGAAGCGTTTCCTGAAACCGAAACCCGGTTCTTCTTTAAGATCTTCGATGCGCAGGTGACCTTCATCAAAAACACAAAGGGCAATGTAATCGGGCTTACCTTTGAAATAAACGGGCGAACCATGAAAGCGGTAAGAGTGAATAAGGTCGCGGCGAGCGCGAGTAATGATTGAGTTGGCGCATGTAGGGGCGGCCCTCCGTGGCCGCCCCAGAGTCACCCAAATGCTATGACGCTAACGCTGGGGCGGCCACGGAGGGCCGCCCCTACAGGTTCGACTAGAAGTTTGTTGCCCAATGCATTATCTTTGGTGCAGTCTTCACTGCATCTTGGCTCGAAGGAGAAACCATGAGAAAAGCGCTGTCGATTTCTGTTCTCGCTCTTGTAGTAACGGCTGTCTGTGTCGTTGCTTCAGCCAGTGGCCCGGGCGACGCGAGAAAGGCTAACGTCACCTTCACCAAAGACGTGGCGCCGATCTTCTTTAACAACTGCGTGCAGTGCCATCGTCCCGGCGAGATCGCGCCGATGTCGCTTTTGACCTACAAGGACGCGCGACCGTGGGCGCGCTCGATAAGAGAAAAAATCGCGACGCGTGTGATGCCGCCCTGGCACGCCGATCCGCACTTTGGCGAGTTCGCGAACGATCGCAGGCTTTCCGACAAGGACATTGAAACTATCACAGCGTGGGTCGATCAAGGTGCTAAGGAAGGCAATGCTAAAGACTTGCCGCCGGCTCCGGAGTTTCTCGACGGCTGGAACATCGGCAAGCCCGATGTCGTGTTTTATCTTCCACAAGAGTACACAGTGCCTGCAAGCGGCGTCGTCGAGTACAAATACTTCAAGGTGCCGACTAACTTCAAAGAAGACAAATGGATTCAAGCGGCCGAGATTCGACCGGGCGTTCGCGGAGTCGTGCATCACATAATCGTTTTCGCTCAGAAGGCAAACGAGCCTCA
>JADGNW010000078.1 GCA_017883315.1 Blastocatellia bacterium
CCTGCACCAGCTGCCGCGAAGTGCGGATCAGCTTGTTGATGGTCTCGATCATGTGCACCGGAATACGGATGGTGCGCGCCTGGTCGGCGATAGCGCGGGTGATCGCCTGCCGGATCCACCATGTCGCATAGGTCGAGAACTTGTATCCGCGCCGCCATTCGAACTTATCGACTGCTTTCATCAGGCCGATGTTGCCTTCCTGGATCAAATCCAAAAACTGAAGTCCGCGATTGGTATACTTCTTTGCAATCGAAACTACCAGTCGCAGATTCGCTTCGATCAGCTCCTGCTTGGCGACATTGGCCTCATGCTCACCTTTGCTCATAGACGAAAGCGAGCGATCGAGCTCGACGGCCGTTGCATGCCATCGAGTTTCCATATCCGTCAAGAGCCGTTCGGCATCGCGAAGATTGCGTCTCAACTCGCGTTCGTCTTCGTTCCACTTCTTCTTTTCGAGCGCCCTGCGAGCCTTATCGATACTCGCGCGCGCCTCACGAGAAGCGTGCACTGCACTGCGGATCAGCGTCGTGAAGTGAGGCTGCTGTTGAAGCACCAGATCGAGAGCCCGCGCTTCGCGACTGAGCTCGACGCGCACGACCGCAAGCTTGCGTCGTTGTCTGGGGAGTTTGGGTGATTTCCTGGGCTCTTCAAGCAAGCGGTCGTAAAGCTTCAACATTCGCGTGTAGGTCTTCTTCACTTCAGCAATGGAATCAAGTGTCGAGCGCTCGTATTCGGCGATCCGTTCCTCGGTAACCGGTTCCTGCTCACTGAACGTGACGACTTCGCGAATGTGAAGTTCGCCGCGGCGCAGCTTCTCGCCGACCTGAATAATTTCTTCGATGCAAATTGGAGAACGCGATATGGCTTTGAGCACTCGATGGCGGCCTCGCTCGATTCGGCGCGCGATGGACACTTCTCCGTCGCGTGTCAGCAGCGGGACCACCGCCATCTCGCGAAGGTAGAGCCGCACGGGATCGCTGGTCTTGTCCAGCGTGCCCGGCGTCAGGTCCAGATCCAGCTCTTCGCCGAGCGCATCCTCGAGTTTGCCGTCACCGTTACCTCCGATCGCAGCCGCGGCAGCAGCCGCGGCTTCGATGAACTTCTCGTCCGAATCGGAGATCGAAATTCCTTCAGCGCCGATAACATCGAGAATCGCCTCGATGTCGTCGGCGGAATTCATGTCGGGAGGCAGAAGTCTATTTATGTCGTCGTAGGTGAGATAGTCCTTCTCTTTGCCTACCTCGAGAAGCTTGACTAGTTCGTCTGAATATTTCTCGTTGATCTCGGACAAGCTCAGGTCTCCAAAAGGGGGCGACGGTTCACAGACACGCTTCCATGGTCACTGTGAATTCGTACCCTCATTGCAAATTTCTGTCAAGATGCTAACCGTTCAACCACGCGTCTTTTCTTTCGTGTGACACAATGTAAGAGTTTCTTAACACCTCGGTCTCAACCACCAAGTCACCGGACACCAGGAAGTTCGAACGGAAAGCTCCGGCCAGCCTTTGTGCCCGTTACTAGTCCTGTGTGGGCGATCACATACTCACGTGAGTGTGCTTACACTACGGAAAGAGCAAGTCGGCGCTTTTGGATCTCCGTTTTCTGCAGATACAACAGCAGCACGCGCTCGAGATCGCTGTCGCGCTCCGCCTGGCCTATCTCGATTTGAATCGTTTCAAGCATTCGCTCGAGTCTTCTGCGTCGCAGCGATGAGAGCGCTTCGGTTGCTTTCTTGAACAGCGTCTCGAAGTCGTCTCCGCCCGCCCATGACAGATCGCTCATCAACAATGCCGGCAGCAGTTCTCGCTCGGCCTCCGCTTCGACTCGCTCCGCCAGATTCTCGAAATGTGGCTCGATTGCCTGGTGTTCGATTTCAATCACAGCCGCGAAAATGGCTCCAGTAGCCAGTTCCAAGTAATCGTCTTCGGTCAGCGTCGATATCATCGCGCGGCGGACTTCCTCGTTGGCGAGCATTAATTCGAGCAACTGCCGTTCGCCCTGCGTGATCTCTTCCGCGGCCCGGACTCGGGTCTTATCCAAAGAATGCTGGCGATTGGTAGCCGTGCGCTTCAATTCTTCTCGAACAACCCGCGAGTCGATCTTCAGCCGGTCGGCAAGTTGATCGGCGTAGTCCGCGCGCGCGACCTTATCGCGCATTCGAGCCAGGTGCGGCAGTATCGCGTTGATCGCAGCGACCTTTCCCGTCGGCCTCGACGTGTCGTGCGCGGCGATTGACGTATCGATGATGTAATCGAGATAGGGCTGGGTTGTCTTGAGCAACTCGCGAAACCGATCGATTCCATGCGCGCGAACAAAGTCATCCGGATCTTGATTGGTAGGCATCGCGAGTATGTTCACCTTGAAGCCTTCGGCGAGCAGCACGTCTATCGATCTCATCGTTGCCGCCTGGCCGGCTGAGTCGGGATCGAAGTTTACTACGATCTGCGGCTGATCCATGTAGCGTCGCAGTAGTCTCACCTGGCCATCTGTCAGCGCAGTGCCAAGACTCGCCACGATATTGTGGACGCCTTCTTGAAACGGAATGATGCAATCAAGATAACCCTCGACTAAAATCGCGAAGCCCAGATTACGAATCTCGTTTTTCGAATGCCCGAGCCCGAACAGGTTGTGCCCTTTTGTGTAGACCGTCGTCTCAGGCGAGTTCAGGTATTTTGGCTCGCCCTCTCCCATCACACGCCCGCCGAACGCGATCACGCGCCCTTGCGGGTCGGCGATCGGAAAGATCACCCGCCCGCGAAAGCGATCGTAGAAACCGCCGGAGTCTTTCGGCACGATCAACCCGCTGCTGTGAATCTCGTCGGCGGTTGCGCCTCGATCCTTAAGATGATTGCCGAGCGCGTCCCAACTATCAGGAGCGTAGCCCAGGCGAAAGAGCTTCGCGGTTTCATCTTTTATACCTCGCCCCCGAATGTACTCGCGAGCGGCCGCGCCGTCTTCTGAGTTGTTCAACTGAAGCTCGAAGAACTCAGCAGCCCACTCGTTCAGACGAAGAACGTTGTCGCGATCGCGCGCTACCTTCTTATGGTCTTCGGTTTCTTCGACGACGGGAATCGGAATACCGCTCTTCTCGGCGACGACGCGAACGGCTTCCGGAAAGCCACATCCTTCAATTCGCATCACGAAGTCGAAGATGCTGCCGCCGACACCACAACCGAAACAGTGGAAGAGTCCCCTGCCGGGATTGACGTTGAACGAAGGAGTCTTCTCCGAGTGGAAGGGGCAACAAGCGACGTAAGCTGAGCCGCGCTTCTTGAGCGTGACGTAGTCTGACACGACGCGAACTATGTCGCCCTGATTTTTTACGTCGTCAGCAAAGCCGCGCGGCAGCCGCATCGTTTAACTCACTCGTGATTAGGAACATTGAAGGAACAGCCGGTTCAAACAAGCTAGAGGATTTCTAGCAGCAATCATGACCTGTAGCAAGTTATGCAATCAATAAATTGCAACGCTTGATCGGGTCGCCGCGCACAACTCAGACGCCGTTTCGAAGCGACATTTCGCGCTTTGCTTCCGTAAACGCTACTTCCTCCAATTCCACACGCTCTTTGATTACCCTTGTCAGCCAGTCTCCGACGTTCTTCTCTCTGTGCAGCTTCGCGAGGAACGCGACACGAGCGGCCAACTCCGGGGGGAGAGACACAGATCCCGGCTTTGCTCTACGAACCTGAATCGGCTTCTCCCAGGCGGAATCGTCATCACCTTGCGATTCTACTATATCGTCGATTTGTTCGTCGGTAAGCTGCTTCTTAGCTGGTTTCCTTCTTGATTTCATAACGGCCATTCACTCCCACGTATCTTACATTGTGCTGTAAGCTCCTGGAAGGCGTCCGCGATAAGAATCGCCCGCGCTACCGGCCCGCACTCGATCGCTATGGGTCCTGTATACGTAGAACGTTGAACAAGAGCGACGGCACCTTGACGATGACTACCTCCCGCGTATAATCATTCGTTTAACCACGTCGAGCCTCAGCCGACATGCTGTAATGAACGACTTCCGCATACTCCTCAAGAACGTCAGACCCTACACTGGACTGTTTGCTGTAGCCTTCTTACTAATGACGCTGGTGGGTGTTTTCGAAGCGGGACGCACCGCGCTGCTGAAATCCATCATCGATATTCTGTCAGGAAACCCTAACGTAGCAGCCGGGGGACTGGCTGCGCGTATCGACGTCAGCCACTATTTGCCGGCCGGCACGAATGCTTTGCCGCTCATAGCTGTGCTGCTCGTTGTATTCACTGCCATCCGAGGTTCATCCGAATATTTTTCCAACGTCTTGATGTGGCGCATCGGCGTCGGAGCCGTCGTTGATCTGCGTCAGCGATTGTATGATCACATACTGCAGCAATCGAGCGAGTTCTTTACTGAGCATCCAACGAATACGCTTACTTCACACATAGTCAGCGATGCCGAGAAGGTACAGGTAGCCGTGTCGACATTGCTTGCAGACCTGTTGCGCGAAGGGCTGACATTTCTCGCATTGCTGTGTTTGGTCTTCGTGCTGAACTGGCGATTGACGCTGGCGATCGTTGTCGTAGGACCGCTCATCTACGTGCTAACCGTGAGGTTCGGCAGGCGGCTGCGGCGAATTGCGCACTCGACGCAAGAGGGAACCGAGGACATGCTCGACATCGCTCAAGAGACGATCTCGGGTTATCGAATCGTCAACGCGTTCGGCATGGAGAAGTTCGAGCAGCGCAAGTTTCGTCAGTCCCTGCTTCACCTGGCTCGCACGCAAGTCCGGGCCGCACGCGTCATATACTTGTCTTCCCCAATTCTCGAGCTGCTCGGCGTGTTGATCGCCGCAGTCTTTTTGCTATACGCGCGCCATGTGATAGCCGCCGGCGCGATGACCATCGGAACTTTTGCTGCATACATAGTCGCGATGCTTCAAATGTACGACCCATTGCGCAAGCTTTCGCGCATTCAGAATTATTTTCAGCAGTCATTCGCGGCAACCTCGCGGATATACAAGCTACTGGACACCCACACTGAGAAGAGCGATCGGCCCGGGGCCGTCGAGCTCGCGCCGCTTGCGGACCGCATTCAGTTTCTCGATGTCTCGTTCAAGTATCAAGATTCGAACGACTGGATTCTGAAGAATGTAAAACTCGAGGTGCAGCGCGGCGAAGTTGTCGCGCTCGTTGGGCTGTCGGGCGCTGGCAAATCCACTCTGACGAATCTCCTTATGAGGTTCTATGATCCGACGGTCGGCAAGATACAGATCGATGGCATCGATATCCGGGACGCGAAACTCGTAAGCCTGCGCGCCCAAATCGCTCTTGTAACGCAGGAAGTGATTCTGTTCAACGACTCGATCATCAACAACATCGCTTATGGCGGAGCTGAGTTTGATCGGGGGAAGATCGAGGCGGCTGCTCACGCCGCCTACGCGCACGATTTTATTATTGAGCGCGGCGGTTATGATACATTAATCGGTGAACGGGGCGTGAAGCTCTCGGGAGGAGAACGGCAGCGGCTAGCAATAGCACGCGCCATCTTGAAGGACGCGCCGATACTCGTGCTTGACGAAGCGACCTCCGCGCTCGATACGCAATCGGAGCGGTGGGTCCAGCGAGCGCTTGCGAACCTGATGCAGGACCGAACGACCATAGTGATCGCGCATCGGCTCACAACGATTCATCGCGCTGACAAGATCGTCGTGCTCGATCGTGGTCGGGTCGTAGATACGGGAACACACGATCAGTTGATGTTGCGTGGAGGAATCTATCGCGATCTGTACGAGCTGCAGTTTTCCGATGAGCTCATAGGCGAGGAAGGAACGGCGGTGAGTAGTCCGTAGTCAGTAGTCCGTGGTCCGTAGCTTTTGTCGCAAGATGCTTTGCCACCGGAGCCACGGACTACGAACTACTGACCATGGACTACGGACTACGGACCAATTCTTATGATTAAAAGCATGACCGGATTCGGGCAGGGAAGCGCCGAGGGCGACGACTTCCGAGTGCGAGTCGACATTCGCTCGGTAAACAATCGCGCGATCGACGTGCATACGCGGTTGCCTCAGGAACTGTTGAGCCTCGAGGTAACTTTGAAGAAGCAGGTTCAAGCGGCAGTCAAACGCGGACGCGTCGACTTGACCGTAACGGTCGAGCAGTTGAAGCCCGCTACGTTTGAAATCAACCGGCCGCTTGTGTCCGGCTACTTATCGGCTTTGTCCGAGTTGAAGCGCGAGTTCGCGCTTGAAGGCGATCCGTCGCTGGAGCTGATTGCGAAACTGCCGGGCGCGCTACAGGTTTCTCAAGACTCGGGTGCGCTCGATGAGAAGCTTGTTTCAGGAACGGTTGCGGCCGTGTCGCAAGCGCTCACGTCGCTAACTGAGATGCGAGTGGTCGAAGGGCAAGAGCTCGCGGCTGAGCTCAATTCGAGACTCGAAAACATCGAACGCCAGATGCCGGCCATTGAAAATGAAGCCGCGCGACTGCCAGCGGTCTATCGAGAAAAGTTGATGAAGCGGCTTCAGGAAATTGCGGCAGGCGCCCAGGTGGATGAAACGCGAATCGCCCAGGAAGCGGTGATGTTAGCTGACCGCTCGGACATCAGCGAAGAGATCGCACGGCTCAAAAGCCATATCACTCAGTTGCGCGACCTGATTCGCAGCTCAGACGAAGCGGGCAAGCGCCTCGATTTCATCTTGCAGGAGATGAATCGCGAAGCAAACACCATTCTGTCAAAGTCGAACGATCTTGCGATCGCCGACGCTGCGATCGTAATCAAGACTGAAGTAGAGAAGCTCAGGGAACAAGGTCAGAATGTCGAGTGAGATCTCCAAATCCGCAAGCTCTCAATCGGAGCCCGGCGCGCCCGGTCCCCCCGGTCACATGGAACGCGGCAGCTTGATTGTCGTCTCGGCCCCCTCCGGCGCTGGAAAGTCGTCGCTTGCCGAGCGGCTCTTGAAGCGCGTTGAGAACTTGAGATTCTCGATCTCTTACACCACTCGCGAGCTTCGAGGAGCGGAGCAACACGGGGTCGATTATTACTTTGTCAGCGAGGATGAATTCCGCGCAATGCGCGAGCGCCACGAGTTCCTCGAATGCGCCGAAGTGCACGGACATCTCTACGGCAGTCGCGAGCAGTTAGTCGAGGAAATGCTTGCCGGCGGTTTTGACGTGATGCTCGACATCGACGTGCAAGGCGCCGAGCAAGTACGGCGGCGCGTACAAGGGGCGATTTCGATTTTTATATTGCCGCCCTCACGCGAGATTCTCGAGGCTCGCCTTCTCGCGAGAAACTTGAACGAGCCTGCGGATGTCGAGCGCCGGCTCCGCAATGCAGGAATTGAGGTACAGCTTTACGAGCGGTTCGACTACGTTGTTGTGAACGACGATCTTGATCGCGCGCTTGCCCAGCTTGAGGCTATAATAATCGCGGAACGGTGCCGTCCGGACCGGCAGAGAAATCGTATCGAGTCGATCATTACTACTTTCGGAGGAGCGTCTTTCCATGCCTGAATCAGACGAAGAAGTGAATTGGACTACGGAGATCGACAGCAAGTACCGGTTGGTGTTGCTTGCCGCAAAACGCAGCAAACAGCTTCAAAGAGGGGCGAAGCCGCGGATCTTTAGTTCGGCAAAGAAGACGGCGCGTGTCGCAATTGAAGAGGTTAGGCGAGGGCTGGTGCAGTATCAACGAATCGCCAAGCCGATCAAGGCAGAGTGAAGCATATGCGCATTGCGCTTGGTGTCACAGGTTGCATCGCGGCTTACAAGTCGGTCGAGGTGCTGCGCGGGCTTCAGAAACGCGGAGCCAGCGTGACCGTTGTGATGACGCGGCATGCCACCGAGTTTGTAGGGCCGCTTACATTTCAGTCGATCTCCGGATTTCCGGTGATAACTGAAATGTTCGCGCCGACTCATGACCCCGAGATCAAGCACATACAGCTAGCTCAGTCGAGCGATCTTCTGCTGGTAGCGCCTGCCACGGCTAATGCGCTCGCGAAGTTTGCAAACGGTATCGCCGACGATTTCCTTTCTACCCTCTACATTTCTTCTACGTGTCCGGTGCTTGTGGCGCCGGCGATGAATTCTGAGATGTGGGCTCACCCGGCAACGAGCGAAAACGTTCGGCGGCTTCGCGAGCGTGGTGTTCAGTTCGTCGATCCCGAAGAAGGCTATCTCGCTTGTAAGACTGTTGGAGCGGGCCGTCTGGCGGAGCCTGACACGATAGTACGGCGCGCGTGCGAGATTATTGGTTTGGCTAACGGGTCAAACGTCGCTGGCGATTCCTGCACCCGGCCCGCGGATATGTCCGGCGAGCGCGTGCTGATCACCGCAGGACCGACTCAAGAGGCAATAGACCCGGTCCGCTTCTTGAGCAATCGGTCCTCGGGCAAGATGGGTTATGCGCTGGCAGAAGCTGCGGTCGAGCGAGGCGCAGTCGTCACGCTAATAACCGGTCCGGTGTCGATCGCTCCGCCAAAAGGCGCTCGCACGATCGCTGTTCGTTCTGCCGCTGAGATGTTCAACGCCGTTAAAGACAATCTCGCGGACTCGACGCTGATCGTGATGGCGGCCGCAGTAGCCGACTATCGCCCGGCTGACGTTCATCGGCAAAAGATGAAGAAGAATGGCAGGGCGATGGTGCTCGATCTCGAGCAGACCGAAGACATTCTTGCCTCGGTGGCCCGTGATATTCATGAGAAAGCCTCGCGTATCGTCGTCGGCTTTGCGGCTGAAACCGAGAGCGTCATTCCGAACGCCCGGAAGAAACTTGTAGAGAAGCACGCGGACTTGATCGTCGCCAATGACGTGTCGGCGTCGGACTCCGGATTCGATGTGGATACAAATCGAATCGCGCTTGTCTCATCGGAAGGCGTCACTGAATTGCCGCTTCTTTCGAAGCGTGAAGCAGCCGAGCACATCATCGACGCGGCGCTGGAGATCAGACGCTCACGACCGCTCTCAACGCCGTAGCGTGTTGCCTCTCTTGTCATCCTCGCTTACGATTTGGCCTTACGATTCAGCCTTACGATCTACCTTACGATCACGTCAGTGGAATTCCTTTATCATCGGAGGCGTAGAGTGACTGCTTACTCAACTCGCAAACTGTTTTCATCCACGATCATCGCTTTGTTAATCGTCGCGTGGCCTGCTTCGCCGGTGGCCTTTCGATCTTTCGCCGACAATCGGCCGGCCGAGGACCGTGGAGCGATGGCACTGGGACAGGCGATCAAACGGCTCGGAGTCGTCGCAAGCGTGCTTCACACCGGCGCTCACCCCGATGATGAAGACAGCGGATTGCTCGCTTATCTCGCGCGAGGGCGGCAGGCGCG
>JADGNW010000446.1 GCA_017883315.1 Blastocatellia bacterium
CAAGCGTCGGGCAATTCTACGAAGTACCCGGCGGAGTTCCTCGTGCCGCTTGGAACAACCGTGCCTGATCCAAGTATCGTGAGTTTCATTAGCCTCCAAACGCGCCGATTCTATCACGCGGGTTCGAAGCGCCGCACAATGAGATGTGTTTGAACGCACGCTATGAAACCCGTTGTTGACATCGCGCAGAGCAGTCCTCTAGCATCGCACAAGTTGACGAGCGGCAACTAAATCGACCGGCGCGCAAGGACGAATGACGGCACCGAAGACTAAGCAAGCCGATGCCACCGAATCAGCAAGCGCTCCGGCCCGCGCCGGCATCGTGATCGCCATTCTCTTCCTCATCTTTTTCCTGGGTAGCAGCGATAACCAGATGATCTCGCCGCTACTGCCACTGATCGCGGGCGAGTTCGGGTTGAAAAAAGGCGAGGTCGGTCAAATGATCGGCCCGGCCTACGCGCTCGCCGCCGCGACTGCGGCGCTAGTGATCGGGCCGATCTCTGACCGCTTCGGCCGCCGGAGATTCCTGCTATACGCGTCAATTCTCTTCGGCGCGTCGCTAGCCGCGATAGGATTCATCGCCGACGTTCGCGTGCTTGCGGGTGTAAGAGTACTTACAGGATTTGCGGCCGGCACGTTTTCGACATGCTCGATCGCTTACGTCGCCGATTATTTTCCCTACAAGCGCCGGGGCGTCGCGATGAGCATCGTTCAGGGCGGCTACTTCGGCGCGCTGGTCGTCGGAGTGCAAATCGCCAACAACCTGGCGCAGTGGCGGGGCTGGCGCATTAGCTTCGTCTTCTTTGGTCTGTTGTCGATTGTCGCTTTCTTCTTGGTGCTGGCTCTGTTGCCCGAGGACAAACACCACCTCACGAGTCTGCACGTTTCAACCGTAGTGTCGCGCCGATTCGACAAAGTAAGAATGCTCTTCGACAATCGCGAGCGAATAGCCGCTATCGCCGCTGCCTTCTGCGTATCCGGCGGTTTCGTTGGCTTCTTCTTTTATCTCGGCTCGTGGCTCAAGGAGAGCCTCGAGTTTACAACTCGCGAATTCGACGTCGTGTTTGCGCTGATCGGCGTTGCGCTGTTGATCGGGGTGGTCGTCGCCGGGCCAGTTTCAGACAAGTTAGGCAAACGCGGCGTGTCGATACTAAGCACGATCCTGCTTGCTGCGATGCTGCTACTGATTCCGACGCTTGGGCGAGGCATCGTCCTTTACATCAGTCTAATGGCGGCGGCGCTCGCGTTCGCGTTCCGGCAAGGACCGCTTCAAGCGTTGGCGACCGAGCTCGTGCCAAGGCGTTCGCGCGGCACTCTGGTCGCAGCGCGCAACACCGCTTCGCAGATCGGAATCGCCATCGCCACACTGGCTTGCGGTAAGCTCTATGATCTAACGGGCTATCGAGCCGTTGGACTGTTCAGCGGCATCGTCACCCTCGCAGCCGCTGTTTGCATCTCTATCATGAAAGAGCCGGTCAGTGATGAACCGGCAGCGTGAAACTCAATGAGCGAATCAGACAAAGTCGAAACGTCAAAACCCAGGCCTCCACGATGGCGCCGCATCCTGAAGCGAGTGATCATCAGTCTGATCATAGTCGCGATCGTTCTGGTGTTCGGCGTGTTTCCCTGGGGGCTTGCCGCGCTGGTGACCAGTGCCAGAACGCGCCCGATGGACCGCAACCTCACTGAGACCCCGGCGGATTTCGGAGCGCAATTCAAGGACGTCGAGTTTCAAACATCGGACGGCGTGAAGATAAGCGGCTGGCTTGTACCGAGCGGCGCCAAGCACGCGACTATCATCTTTTCGCATGGGTTGTTCAGATCCCGGCGCGAACTGCTCGAACGCGCGATGGACCTGTCGAAGCTAGGTTACGGCGCGCTGTTGTACGACCAGCGTAATCATGGCGCGAGCGGAGCGGCACGTGTGACTCTCGGTTACAACGAGAGGTTAGACGTTGAAGCGGCCGTGCGTTTCTTGCTCGATGAAGTGCGCACGACTGACAAGATTGTCTTGCTTGGGATTTCGATGGGCGCGAGTGCGGCGCTGCTCGCGGCGGCTGAGACCCCCGACGTTGCCGCGGTGATTTCAGACAGCTCGTTTCTCTCATTCAAGGACACGGTCGATCATCACGTGAATATGTTTCTGCGTCTTCCAAGATTCCCGTTTAGCAATGAGCTGAGGTTCTACATCCAGCGTCGCGCGGGGTTTGACGGTTCGCAGCTCGACGCGCTCGAAGCCGTTAAGCGAATAGGCGACCGACCCGTAATGTTTATCGCAGCGGCCCACGACCGGCGAATGCCTCCCGCGATAGCTGAGGACCTTTATCAGGCCTGCTCGAGTTCGAAGCGTGATCTATTGATCATCGATGGCCCCGGTGACAGCGTGCACGCTCATGGTTATCAGGCTAATCCCAAACTCTATGTTGAAAGGGTGTCCGCGTTTTTACAGTCCGCCCTTCGAGAGTCGGAGCATTCTAGACCATAGGCCAACGATCAGTCTTCTCCACCAATTGCGCTAAGCTCGGTCTTGCCAGACAGACGGATCTCGGTGCAAGTGCGCTATTGCGAAAACGATGATGTCTGTATTGTCGATTCGGTAGAAAACACCAAATGGAAATCTCCGCGTAATGGCTCGCCGAGCGTTCCGATAGATCACTTGGTATTGCAGAGGATTCTCTACGATCCGATCAAGCACGGCATCAATCTCAGCAACAAACTCGCGACCGAGTCCGGCATCTGCCGCTCGTACCAGCGCGTGGCTTGCCGCAAGTCGCCTTTGGCCTGTCGTCTTATTAGAAGGCGATACGTCACAGCTCACTCAGGATTTCTTCTCGAGTCTGTTCCCAGGATTCCACATCGGTTGGGTTCTCTTCGTGCTGTTGAATTCGTTCATCCAGCAGCCGGCGAGTCGGTTCGTTCAGAGGCATCTCTGCAACGTCGTCCGCGACCACGTCCCAGAGCTCCTGCAGTAGGCGTATTCTTTCGTTTGGCGGGAGCCTTCGGAAACTCTCACTGATTGCTTGGGTGCTCATTGACACGCCTCCATTCTAGCTGCGGCTAGACTACCTCGAACCGGCGTTCACTTAAATCTAACAAGCGAAAGAACTGCGATTTCCTCACAACCGTGTCTTGCAATGTCTCATTGCTCATCGATACAGTCTGCACTATGATTGCGCCATGGACGACGAAAAGCTCTTTGACGTGACCGATCTCAAGCCTCGCAAGCGAAGACTCGGATTAATAATCGGAGTTTTAGTTGTACTTGCGCTCTTCCTGTTTGGCTCTCAGCTACTGAACATCTACATCGACGCGCTGTGGTTCTCAGCGGTCGGTTACTCGAAAGTCTACTGGTACAAGTTCAGACTCGGCGGGTTGTTGTTTCTCGCCTTCTTTGTTTTCTCTTTCCTGATCGCCCGAGTGCCGTTCTTCTTTTTGAACAAGGTCCTGCCGGAGCTGACCGAGCGTCCTAAGTTTCGCATTTCCTCTGTCGAAGATATCCGAGAGCTGAACTTCCTGCCGTTGATCTATCGCCCTGGAGTTTGGGTGCTGGCGGCGGCCATCGCTTTGCTGTCGGCGATAAGCATGAGCCAGGAGTGGCCCCAGTTCGCATTGTATCTTCATTCACAGCCGGCTGGGGTAAGCGATCCGATCTTCGGGCGCGACGTAAGCTTCTACTTGTTCAAGCTGCCGGTGCTCGAGTTAGTGGTCGGCTGGCTGCAGACGATCTCAGTCGTGATGTTGATCGCGGTCGGCGCTGCTTCAGGTTACGTCTGGTATTTCGAGAAGGTGAGAGGCACGTTGACCGCGGACATTCGACGGCGCGCTACTTCTGCGATCAGTCTCGCTGCAGCGTTCTTTGCGTTGATGCTTGCCTTGAGCACATATCTGGATCGATTCGATCTTCTGCATGAACATCACGAGCTGTTCACCGGAATCGACTACACCGACGCAAACGTTCGGCTGATGGGGCTGAATGTCGTAGTTGGCCTTCTGCTGCTTGCCGCAATCATCGCCGCGATCAATGCATTTTTCATGAAACAAGTCCGACCCATCATCTCCGTTGCGGCGGTCGTCGCCGTAGTGTGGGTGCTCGCCCTGGGAATCATCCCGGGCACGTTCCATTCGTTTTCAGTGAAGCCAAACGAGCTGGCAAAAGAAGCGCCGTTTATCGATCACAACATCAAGATGACGCGAAGCGCATTCGCCATCGACCGCTTCGAGGAGCGCCCATTCGAACCCAAGCCGACGCTGACCGTTCAGGAGATTCAGGAGAACCGCGACACGCTCGATAACGTGAGGCTCTGGGATCGACGAGCGCTTCAATCGACGCTCAGTCAGATTCAGGAGATTCGCACCTACTACGATTTTCGTACTCCCGATGTTGATCGCTACACGATAAACGGCAAGCTTCGTGAAGTGATGCTTGCGACGCGCGAAATGAACGTCGAGCAGTTGCCCGAACAGTCGAGAAACTGGATTAACCAGCACGTCGTCTACACTCACGGCTACGGTGTGACAATGAACACCGTCAGCGAGTTCACGACCGAAGGAATGCCGAACCTGGTGCTGAAGGACATGCCGGTCCAAAGCTCGGCTCCCGAGATCAAGGTCACCCGCCCCGAGGTCTACTATGGTGAAGAGAGCAACTCGCACGTTTATGTTCACACCAAGCCTCAAGGCGCGACGCCGCCTGAGTTCAACTATCCCGCGCCGGGCAACGTCGATTCTTATACAACTTATGAAAGCGATTCCGGAATACCCGTCGGCGGCCTGATGCGACAGCTCGCGCTCAGCCTTTACCTCGGCGATGGAACGAATTTGCTCTTCTCCGATTACATCAATTCCGAGAGTCGGGTGTTGATGCGACGCAACGTGAGCGAGCGAGTCAAGCAGATCGCGCCTTTCCTCTTGTTCGAAGACGACCCTTACATTGTCATAGGCGGCAACGGAAAGCTCTACTGGATAATCGACGCGTTCACAACTTCGGATCAATACCCGTACTCAACGGCATATCCAGTAGCGGACCGCAGTGTCAATTACATTCGCAACTCGGTGAAGGCAGTCGTTGACGCTTATGATGGCAGCGTCACATTCTACGTATTCGAGCCCGACGATCCGATTATCAGAGCCTATCAAGACATTTTCCCCGATCTATTCCATCCAAGAAGCGAAATGCCGCAAGACCTGCTCGCGCATGTTCGCTACCCGACCTTGTTGGTGAGTGCTCAAGCGCGCGTGTTCACGTTGTATCACATGCAGAACACGCAGACCTTTTACAACCACGAAGACCTTTGGGCGATCGCAGCCGCCGACGCCGCTCAGCAAGGAGCGGAAGCCTTGGCTATGCAGCCTTATCACGTTCTGATGAAGCTGCCCGGTGAGCAAAACGCGTCGCTCGAGTTCGACAACATCATCCCGTTCACACCGTCGGGTCCGGGTCGAAGCAACATGATCGGCTGGATGGCTGGGCGCGGCGATGGCGAGAACTACGGGCGCACGCTTGTGTACAGCTTTCCGAAGAACGTAACGATAA
>JADGNW010000447.1 GCA_017883315.1 Blastocatellia bacterium
CGTTGTTGAAGTTTGCTCCGGCCGATGCGCAACTTGTCGAGGTTCACGCTACTTCGAGTGATGGTGCAGCGCCCGCCATTGAACAAGCTTTGTTTGGCAAACTCCCCGATCAATCGTGGTCGCCGCCCGAAATACCGGATCGCACCCGCAGTTCTGGCGGAGACGACGATAACACACGAGCTCAGCGCTACAGTCGGCTTGACGCTCGCTTCGATGTCGATGTCGATGACGAGCAAGCGCCCAAGCGAGGCTCGGGGGCTGGGGATCAGGTCTCGAAAAAGACAAGGTCAAATGAGCCGGCCGCTCATGACTTTGTGAAGAGCGCCGGCACGATTCTCGGGAGTGTCGAAAGTGGCAACTACTCCGAGTTGGTTCGATCGAAGACTGAGGCGGGCAAGCCATTCGTTAGATTCGAGCGAGCGGTCGTAATCCAGCTTAAGCCGGAAGCCGGAATCAACCGGGAAGCGTTGGAACGCTCGATCACCGACGAGTTGCGCGCAAGGTTTGTAGTCGCCGGCACAGAGCCGAAGCTTGTGTGGCAGGATGACGGCGCGGTTCGTTTTGTTGCACAGACGCTTCTTCAGCAAGGCGGAGCTTATGCAGTTTCGGGACGCTTTCTCGTCCTCGCGTCGAGCAAAGAGTTCGTAGGCGATATCCTCCAAGCAGAGAAGCAAGCGGCGAAGACTCGCGCACCTGCTGCGGGCACGGGCATGGCTGGTGCTCCGGTTGCCTTTTACGCTCTTGTTCGAGTCGCAGCCGCAAAGCCCGTGTTCGACACTCTGATGTCAAAACTCGATGGACGCACGCCCCAAAAATCTGCTCGCAAGGACGACGAAGAAGAACGTGATATAAAGTTCTTTAGCGAGAACCTGTCGAGCCTGATAGCTGCTTCGGCCATCGGCGAGATGCGACTAAGCCGGCAGTTGTCCGGACAGATGATGACCGAGCGCGTTGTTTATTCGTGGTAGCAAGTCAGAGATCAGAGGTCAGAAGTCAGAAGGCGGAAGGCAAAGATCAGATGTCAGATGTCAAAAAAGTTTTCTACCAATCACGCGTCGAGGCTCTGACGTCTGACCTCTGACCTCTAACCTCTGACCAAACAAGGGGACTTGATTTTGAGAAATGCACTTTCTTCGATTGTATTGATGGTCGCGCTTCTGCTTGGAGGTTGCTCGCTGCTGTCTCACGAAGCGCCGACCGAGGATGTTGATAAGGCCGCGGCGCTTTTCTTTCAACGACTCGACAACCAGGACTTCAAAGGAATTTATGATGACTGCTCGAAGCGGTTCAAGAAGAATAGACCGCGGCAAACGATAATTGAGAACCTCCAGCAACTCGCCGCGAATGGGAAGACTCTGGATTTTCAACGAACAAGCATGCCGATTGAAGGACAGGGAAGCGACCGAACGGTGTCGCCGGTTTACAAAGTGGTATTCGAGCAAATGGCCGGAGAAGTCACGCTGAACTTTCAGGACGAGAGCGGAGAGTGGAGGTTGCTCGGTTTCGCTTTCAAGCCGCGCCGGCAGTGAAGCGCCGCAGACTTCAGCCCGGTCGTTGCGTATAACATCGAAGTGCCATAACGCAGATTAATCGTTTTTCGCAGACAGTAGTCTACGCTACTTCAGGAGGTCCCATTGAGTAAGCGCTTAGGTTTATGTTTCATCGCCGTTGCTGCGCTGGCATCCATTTCGGTGGTCAGTGCAAGTCGCGGATCAAGCGTCAGCGGAACCCCGTCAGCCAAACGACTGAGCGCTTACGCCAGCGCCTCGATCGAGGCTCGGTCGTACCGGAGTCCGGGCAAGCTCCATAAAGTTGTCGTCTCGAATGACGATCCGGAAGCACTCGCACAAGCACGAGCGGCGGGCGCGGTCGAGATCTCTGACTACGGCTCTTTCAGACTGTTTGTAATCGACGACGGAGCGCTTCAGAAGACCGAGGCGACTATGGGCGAAGCACCCACGGGGCGACCTGTTGACTCCGCAACGGCGCGACTCTCAGTGCGTGATGATTTCAACGTGCTATTGCTACGTTCTGGCGCGATTGATACGACGGACCCGGAAACAACAGGCGCATTTGTTGGGATGGGCCGCTCGGCTGGTTCTTATGGTTTGCAATCGAGTGCTTCGTCGGGCAGCGCGACTGATCGCGCTTCACAGTTGCGGCTGATTCAATTCGTTGGTCCGGTCAAACGCGCGTGGATCGATCAGCTTCAAGCGAGCGCCCTCGAGCTTGTAGCTTATATTCCGAACAACGGGTATCTGGTGCGAGGGGACCAGAACGCGCTCGCTCGCTTGGTGGCGCGCAACCAGAGCGCGGAAGCTAGCGGCGAAGGCTTCGTCCAGTGGCAAGGTCCCTTTCTCGAAGACTACAAGATTCATCCCGCGCTTACCGCTACTGCCAATGCGGGTGAGTTGACCGTCGCGGTTCAACTGGCTTTGGGCAGGGCCGAACGCGACCCTCGAAACAATGCCGAGGTGAAGCAGGCGAGAAAGCTTGCGTCGTCGATAATGGTCGATGCGTACAGTGTGGCAAACTTCACAAACTTGCGAATGAGGATTGATGCAAGCCGCCTCGCCGATCTCGCCGGCTTGCCAAGCGTTGTCAACATCGAGCCGTGGACTCCTCCTCAATTGTTCGACGAACGCTCATCGCAGATCATCGCAGGACAATTGAGTGCGGACCGCACGACGCCGCGTGGCCCGGGCTACGGGGCGTGGCTCGCGGCGCATGGCTTTTCGTCGAACTTCAATTTCGCCATCGACGTGTCGGACACCGGCCTCGATCGGGGGGCGATTACCGCCGACAAGCTTCATCCTGACTTCCTGGATTCGAACCAGCAGAGTCGCGTCTTGTATGCTCGCGACTACACATCGGAGCTTGACCCCGGTGACATTCCCGGCCACGGCACGCTGAACATGTCAATCGCGGCCGGCGGCAATACTTCCGCGGCCACCGGCGCTCGTGACTCGTCGGGCTACAACTATGGGTTGGGCGTCGCCCCGTTCGCGCTGCTCGGCGCGTCCAAGATTTTTCAATCGAACCAAAACTTTGATCTCATCGAGCCTTATACCAAGCTCGTGTCTGACGCGTATCGCGATGGCGCGCGCGTGTCTTCGAACAGTTGGGGAGCTATTTCCAATGTTTACTCGATCGATTCGGCTGAATACGATCTGCGGGTGCGTGACGCGGCGCCAGATCAGCCCGGCAATCAGGAGCTCACGATCTGCTTCGCCGCCGGAAACGCGGGATCGCTCAGGGAAATCAGCGAACCCAGCAGCGCGAAGAATGTAATCTCGGTTGCCGCTGGCGAGAGCTCACGCAAAGAGGGAACCGATGGTTGCAACGTAAAGGACGCCGACGCCGACAGCGCGATGGACATCGCATTCTTCTCGTCGGGTGGGCCGCTCGAGGACGGGCGCATCAAGCCGGACATCACTGCGCCGGGCACTCACATCGAAGGCGCAGCTTCACAGAACCCAGACTTTGATGGATCGGGCGTGTGCGGGCAGGCCTTCGGGAAGCCGTACTTTCCTACAGGACAGACGCTTTACACGTGGTCCTCTGGCACCAGTCATTCGACGCCGCAAGTGGCGGGTGCTGCCGCGCTCGTGCGGCAGTTCCTGATCAACAGAGGCGAAGCGCCAAATGCAGCGCTTATCAAGGCGCTGCTGCTCAACACGACAACTTACATGACCGGCGCCGGCGCGGGTGGAAATCTTCCACAAGCGTTCCAGGGGTGGGGGCTGCTGAATCTCGATCGCGCGTTTGACAACACCCCAAAGATCTTCGTCAACCAGACGACCACATTCACGGACAGCGGGCAGGAGATGGTGTTCACCGGGGAAGTGAAGGATGCGACTCAGCCTTTTCGCGTGACCCTCGTGTGGACTGACGCGCCGGGCTTTTCCGGAGTGGCACCCTGGGTGAATAACCTCGATCTCGAAGTCACGATCAACGGTCAGGTCTATCGCGGGAATAATTTTCTCGGTCAGGACTCGCAACCCGGCGGCGATCCCGACACAAAGAACAACGTCGAAGGAGTGTGGCTCCCGGCGGGAACGATCGGCACCTTCATCGTTCGAGTGCGCGCCAGCAACATTGCAGGTGATGGAGTGCCGGGCAATAGCGATCCTACGGACCAGGACTTCGCGCTTGTGGTCTACAACGGTGAAAAGAAGGATGTGGCGGTTGCGACGCTTGCGAGCCTCACGCTGACTGCCGGCTCGGACAGTGTCGTGGAGCCAGGCGAAGGAGTTACGATGAGAGTCAGCGTCGGCGATCTCTCGTCGATCGCTCTTACCGCTGGGCACGGAGTGCTTTCGACAACGACCAGCGGCGTGACCGTGACCGGCAGCGCCACTGATTTCCCAAACATCGGTCCGGGTCAGAACGCTGAAGGCGTAACGCCGTTCACCTTCACGGTGGATCGGAACGTGGCGTGCGGAACGGTGATCAACTTCATACTTGACATTACAAGTCAGGGCTCGGTATCGCGAATTCCGTTCACCGTACCAGTCGGAAGAACGCAATCGACAGACGTCTTCTCGGATGACGTTGAATCGGGCGAGTCAAAGTGGACTCACGGGAGCGGCATTCAGAAGAAGAAGTTTCGGGTGGATACGTGGACTCTGTCGGGCAAACGAGTTCACTCTGGGGCCAGATCGTGGTTTACGCCTGATCCCGGAGACAAGATTATCGACACGCATTTGGACACCGTGCCGATTCAGCTTCCAACTGACCTGCGCAACCTGCAACTGGTTTTCTATCACACGTTCGAATTCGAGCGCGGGACCTTTGACGGAGCCGTGCTCGAGATATCGACCGGGGGTGACTTCGAAGATCTCGGC
>JADGNW010000448.1 GCA_017883315.1 Blastocatellia bacterium
GACCTGGGATGTCAGCTTGATCACGATTAGCGGAAGTCGTAAGATAGCGGCGGTCTGGACGCGCTGAGTCGTTAAGATTACCACGAGTCGTTCTGCTCTGAAGCGCTAGCGCGATTCCAGGTTTTTGAGCGATGCCGATCTGAATTAAGAAGTGCGGTCCTTATTGAAGTTCAACGTCTGGCTGCAATCAATAACAGCCAGACCACCACGAAACCTCAACGCGAAAAGGAGTGAGCTATGCCAAACGATCCCGCTCTCAACGCCGATAAGTGCATCTTCATGGAAGCAAGCCAGGGTGACAAAGGAGTCCACAACACCAGTAACCCGTGGTGGCTCAGTCCGGATATCAAACTCACCGGTCCCATCTCCGGCCTGGACAAAGCCGACCCCGGCCACGACAACACTGTCGACGTGACATTCCATATGCAGGCGGCGATTCTCAACGAATGTATTTTGCCTCCCGGAACGGAGAGCATCAGCGCCGAGTTCTGGGTGGGCAATCCGTCTCTGGCGATGACGCCCGATAATCCGGCCAGCACCAAAATGATCGACAGCATCGGTTCACCCATCCCAGCCGACGGCGCCAGCGTTACCAAGACGTTTGTGTGGAACCCACCAACCGGATTAGATCCGGCTGATCCACAAAGCTCGGGCCACAAGTGCCTGATTGCCAGGTGCTACCCCGATCCGCTTATTCCGAGCACGACGAGTTTCTTCGTGCCCGATGATCAGCACGTCGCGCAGCACAATATCTGTATCGTACCTTGCGGAGGCCCGGGCGCGGCCCGACGCCCTGGTCCATGCGGGTTCGAGGTGGCTACGTTGAATCCGGATCGGGAGCGAGCACAGAAGGCGTTGTTGCGAGCCGTGGTTGATCTCCATCCAAGCAAGTTCGTCGAGAGAGTTGTGCTGGAAAGACTCAAAGGCACACACGGCTTCAAGCGACTGGCCACAAGACCACCGCAAGGGTTCAGCTTCGAGCTTCGGGATTTTCCACGCGCCGAGGTGACTGACAATACTAAGCCGGGTTGTTTAGGGCTATTGCTTGGGGGCAAGGATCGGCGAGGCTACGACGCGCAGATCGAGTTCAAGCCCGGACAATTCACGAGATTCAGTTTCATAGCAGACTTGTCAGGAGCTGAGTTAGGTGACGCTTACATTTTCCATCTCAGGCAAATCGGCGCTGACAAGCGCGATCAAGGCGGCTTGACGATCGTGATGGTTGCGGTGTGAGTCGGACCGAGTTTGTTTTTCGAACGGCCACATTCGTCGCGCCGGCCTTACTTGAAAGCATTCTCACAATGTCCGGGTGAAGCCCACTCTGAAAGCGAATCGTTTCTCCGGCGCGAGCAGCGCGCCGTCAGGTACCACCTTCTGCGCGTTCGGATTCCAAGCGAAGATCAACCTCAATGGAATGTTCATCAACGGAATCGGGAAACGCAGCTCACCTCCAAGCGAATAGCGATAGCTCGGCAGAAAATCCTGACCTGGCTTGAGCGGCTTCAGCACTGTGATAATAGTCGCAGGCGCGCCGGTCGATTGAATCTGTGTCGCTGTCTGAAAGCTTTCCCTTATCACGCTCCGTGCGTCGAATGACGTGCCGATGTCGAAGAATGCCGCGCTTGAGAGCCGCCAGATGATCGGCACTCGATACTCTGCGTTGAACAATAGCTCAGTGTCGCCGCCGACCGGCCGCACTTCGCTGGAGAGAAACGTCGGAGAATTCCCGCCCGACATCGCAAAGCGCTCCACTCGCGCGAGCGGCGCAATCGAGTTCACATCGAAGCCGCGCACTTCGGTTTCTCCCCCAACAAAAAACCGTTTGAAAACAGGAACGCCTCTGACGGTTGATAAAGCCTGTTCAGAAAACCGCTCGCCAAACGCGCGGATATGCGACGCTCGAACGCGAAAGCCCACTGCCATCCTTTCACGCGCATCGACGGACTCAGTCTTACCAACGATGAAGAAGCGGCGATAGTCGAAGTACGGTTTGAAGGTATTGAGACTTCCTCCAAGCGCGCGCGCGGCGAGGTCGACGCCCGCTACCAGTCGCGCGCCGCGGTTCGGGTCGAACTCGCGATCGAGCGTGTCGTGAATGAGCAGCGGCGTGAGGGACGCGATTCGCAATCCACCTTGCTCGAGGCTGCTCGGAGCTGCCGCCCCCGACAGAAGCGCATCCGCGAGATTAGTCGAAGTGAATGAGTAGACGAGCCCGGCTCGCGTTGTCGCCGCTAGCGTGTAGCGTGATTTGTTGAGCGGAAGAAACAGGCCGAAGCTCGCGCCTCCCGTGCGCTCGACATACAGCGGCTGGCTGCCCTGCGCGATCGTGCTCGCGTTGACGAACTCGAGTCGTTCGAAAAATCCCGACAGATCAAAACTGAGCGGCAGCCTTCCGTAGATCAAGCCTGAGTAATCCGCGCCCCCGCTCCGTTCGCGGGTTCCTATTCGCGCCCGCCCGATTAGCCTGTCGCCTCTGCCGGTCAGGTTGATATTGGAATAGTCCAGACTGAGCGACGCTCCGCCCGTCGTGCCGCCTCCGCCGCTCAAGTCGACGCGCTGATGTTTGCGCTCGGTCACATGAAGCTCGACGTCGACGATACCGGTTGCGTCATCGGGCTTCATCACGACGTCCTTCGACTCGATGGGTTCAAACAGCCCGGAGCGATTGATCTGGTCGATACCGAAGTCCCACAGTGACTGATTGAAGACGTCGCCCTCATTCAGCGGAATCATTCGCAGGATGACAAACAGTTTGGTGTGGGTGTTGCCCGTGACGGTCAGGTGTCCGAGTTTGAACTGGTTGGCCTGGGATGAGGCTGATGGGGTGGGAGAGAAGGCCGGAGGAACAAGCGGGGAACGTGCGAGCGTCTGAGCCAGGCTGGGCCATACGGTCATTGCGATCATTACTAATGCGGCGGAGATTGTCTTGATGTTCATCGAGTATCGGCGATGCAAACATGAACCGTAGGTTGTCGAACCTTCGGTACACTAGGAACTCAAGCACTTCCTTCGAACATGGAACGCTGCGGGTTACAGCCCTTGCTGGTTGCGCGTCAGAGTCTTGCTCATACCCACCTCGTAAGAGGTGGGTTGCTGATGCTGGAGCCTACGACAACGCGCCACACCACCTCGTCTGGGTCCCAACTCGCGGACGCGAGTCGAAGCGGCAGAATCACGCGTCGCGCGCACGCAGGCTGTAACATCACGGACCCACCTCTGACGAGGTGGGTATGAGCAGAGGATCGAGCATCTTCAGCTGGCGGCCATTCAGTGTAGGCCGCAACATCACGGACCCACCTCTGACGAGGTGGGTATGCGTGAGAAGCTGACACGCTCCCTTGCTGAGCGCCTTCACTCCCTCGCTGTGATCGGCTACACTCGCTCATCGAAAGCGAGCTTGATATGAACAACGAAATGCAAGACAAGAAAGTAATCGTAACAGGCGCGTCCAGCGGAATCGGTCGCGCGACGGCCAAACGGTTTTTGGATGAAGGCGCGAGTGTCGCGCTTGTCGGACGGCGTAAGAGCGCACTCGAGGAAATCGCTGCGCGCGATAACAAGAAAGGCTTCATCGTCGTCGCCGATCTTGCGAACGAAGAGCAGACCGAGCGCTGCATAGCGCAAGCCGTCGAGATGATGGGCGGGCTCGATGTGCTGGTGAATGCCGCGGGCATTTTGAAAGCGGGTCGAATCGAAGA
>JADGNW010000449.1 GCA_017883315.1 Blastocatellia bacterium
CGACTCGCAAGGGGACGATCAAGAAAACGGAGCTTTCACGGTTTGCCAACATTCGCGTCGGCGGGATCATCGCGATGGGCATCGATGAAGACGACGAATTGATCGCCGCCGAGATCACCGACGGCAAGAAGAAGATCTTCCTTGCTACGCACGGAGGAATGGCAATCTGCTTCCCTGAATCGAAGCTTCGAGCTCAGGGACGTCAGGGCTCCGGCGTGCGCGGCATAACGCTCGGTAAAGGCGACTACGTGATAAGCGTCGCGGCGGTGAACGACGATGCGGAGATGCTTTCGATCTCGGAGCACGGTTTCGGAAAGCGCACTCAGCTCAACGAATATCGTGTCACATCTCGCGGCGGCAAAGGCGTGATCAACATGAAAACCAGCGATCGAAACGGTCTGGTTGTCGCCGTGCTGCCGGTCAGCAATGAGAGTCAGGTCTTGATTATCACGAATCAGGGCAAGTTGATCCGCGTCGAAGCGAAAGGTATTCGCGTGTCGGGCCGTTCGACCCAGGGCGTGACGCTGATCGACGCGTCGGACGACGATTTGGTGACGTCGGCTTCGCTTATCGAGCATCAGGTGGACGCGACTGAAGAGCCGGAAAGTTGAGATGAACGGCAGAAGATGCGCGACGACGGGGAGACGGGGAAACTCGGCGACGGGCGAGCATTGCCCTTGCTCGTCTGTCTGCTGATTTCAGGTTTGATGGTTGTGTTCGTCAGCGCTTGCCGGCGGGACGCCGAGCAATCGCTAACGCGCGCTGTCGAGGCTTGGGACTCGGGAGACTATAAGGTCGCGGCTGAAGAGTACGAGCGGTACCTCTATCAACGTCCAACCGGCGATCAGGCGCCCGAAGCGCGGTTCCAGCTCGCCAACATCTATTACTTCAAGCTTCAACGTTACGATCAGGCGCGCGTGAACTACGCCGCTTTCATCGAGCAGAATCCTTCTAACGCGAACGCACAACTCGCGCGGGAACGATTGGCCGAAGTGCTTGGCGAGTTGGGCCGCTCATTCGACGCGATCGCCGAGTATGAAAACCTCAATCCGCAGGACGCGAGCGAGCGCCGGCGAATTCGGCTGCGCATCGCCGACCTATACTTCGCGCAGAGAAACTACAGCCAGGCGTTGACCGAATATGAGAAGGTCATCGAGAAGGTTCCTTACGACGAGTTGAGCGAACAGGCTTATTTGCGCGAGGCGTCGGTCTATCACATCGAGCGCGGCCAGTATCAGCAAGCGCTGCCGGTTTACGAAAAGCTCACGTCGATGAGTGCTGATCCAAAGGTGCGTCTCCGCGCGGCCTACGCTACGGCTGAGTGTTATGCGGCGCTTTACCAATTCGACGAAGCGATCAAGACGTTGCGCACGATAAAGGAAGACTCTGAACAAACGGACGTCTCACGTCGTGTCGCAGAGTTGGAACAGCGGAGGCGCGAAGCCGCTCAGGCGAGAAGTGGACTGCAAAGGTAGTAGGCAGAAGGTAGTAGGCAGAAGGCAGTCGGCAGAAGGCAGTCGGCAGTAGGCAGAAGGCAGTCGGCAGCGTGACGAATCGAAAACTGTCGTCTGCTTTCTGCCTACTGCCTTCTGCCTTCTGCTTGCTCGTTCTCAATCCACACGGCGCCGTCCTCGAAGTATTCCTTCTTCCAAATCGGAACGATCTTCTTCAAACGATCAATCGCATAGTGACAGGCTTCAAATGCGATCTTGCGATGAGCTGATGTCACGACGATTACCACACTCGACTCGGTGATGTCGATCCGGCCGAGCCGATGGATTATCCCTACACGGTTGATTGGCCAACGCTCATGCACTTCGCTCCCGATCTGTTCCATCGTTCGAAGCGCCATCGGTTCGTAGCCTTCGTATTCCAGGTACAGCGTCCGGCGGCCCTTGGTGTTATTGCGAGCGACTCCGTCAAAGATCACCACCGCGCCGGAGTCTCCTTCGAGCAATCGCGCTCTCAGACCCGCGATGTCGACGGGTGCGCGTGTGATTTCGCATACGTCGCGGCTCCGATCCTCGCCGCCGCTCACCGGAGGCAGCACCGCGAGCCGGTCGCCATCCGAGAGAGGATGCGAGGGAGAGGCGTACTCTTCGTTCACCGCGAACAAAAGGCTGCGCTCGATTTCGCCGAGCTTTGGGTATTGCGATCTCAGAAGCGCGAACGCGCTTTCAACCGTTGCCGGCGCCTCAACGCTGAGGTCGAGGCTCGATGTCCCAGCCCATTCGCGGGCCTGACCAAACAACAGTGCTGTTACCTTGATAGCGTGACGTGTTGTCATGTCAACGAGCCTGACATTGTCTTGATCTAGTGTTACTCGGCGGTCCTTTTCCAGAAGAAATAATATCCAGCCGTCAACGAATAACCAAAACCAGCCGTGCTTTCCTTTCAACGTCCCTGGCGGTCACTTGCTCGTAGCTCTCATTCCTAAATGTTGGTTACCGAGACTCGGACATCCTCAATCCTCGAGTCTTCAATCTTAAAAGCTCGCAGCTCGACTTGCGGTTCGAGTGAAATGATAAAGTAGAAAGCTTCGGGGTAGAAAGCCATCTCAACATCGGACGCCGAAGGATAAGCCTGTGTGCGCGGATGAGAGTGATAGACCCCCAGCAGAGCCTGGCCCGCCTCGCGTATCCGCCGCATAGCCGCGAACAGTTCTTCGGGTGTCGCGAAGTACCGAGTCTCCGGTTTGTCGGCGTCGTTGTGGAGCGGATGAATATCGGTGATCAAACCGTTCGCGCCGCTGAGCAAGCCGCAGCATTCAGATGGACGCGCCTGCAAGGCGTGCTCCTGAATCGCCGCTCTCACAGTGTCGGTGATGCTGATGAATCTATCGCTCACTCGCCTGAATCTCCAGAGCACAATCGGTCCGGGCTGAATTGTACCACAGCAAAAGTTTCGTTCTTTATGAAGGCAGCAAAGCAAACTGGCTCTGCAATGAAGGATACTTTCATTTGCATTCTGTAGCGCGACGGAATTACGATGTGCACACTCGCAAAGCATGTTTGAGCGAAAATCTAGTCACCGTGGAGGCCCCTATGAAAGAAAGAGTTTCCTCACTGTTTCTTAAGCGCAGCCAGAGTCTTGCCGTAGCCTTGTTTTTGATTTTGCTGCCCGCCACCCAGGCTGGACAATCAGACCAGCATCACGGGTCTGAAGAACCCATGCCTCCCGAGCAGGCATTGAAGCTTTTGGGAGGGGGCAACCTGCGCTACTTGAGTCACGATGCGACAAACCCTCCTGATTACAAGCGAGAGCGCAAAGAGCTTGTCGACGGCCAGCATCCATACGCCATCGTTCTAAGCTGCTCAGACTCTCGGGTCCCGCCTGAGATAGTGTTCGACGAAACGCTTGGAAAGATATTCGTCATTCGCGTGGCGGGCAATGTAACCGATCCAACCGAACTGGGCAGTGTTGAATACGCGGCTGATCATCGTTATTCCAGCTTGCTTTTTGTGATGGCGCACGAATCGTGCGGAGCGGTGAAAACAACTATGGATGCTGTTAGAACCAACACCTACCCGCGCTCGGCAAATCTTATGGCGCTCATCAATTCCATCAAGCCAACCCTGGATCGCACAAGGCTCAACACCGAGAACAAAGCGGATGTCGCGGTGAATGTCGACCGGAACCTGAAAGCACAGATGGTGAATGTAGTGCGGAAGAGCGCATCGCTGGCAAGGAGAGTGCAGCGCGGCGAGTTGCTGATTGTTGGTTCGATTTATAGCCTTAAAGACGGCGACGCAAGGCCTCTCTATTACTATGACAAGTCAGATGGAAAGGTGAAACCGTATCCTCCGGCCAAGACCGGTCGGCCCAACTAAGCGTGACCGGGCCTGCGAAACAAAACTGAAACCGGCGGGGTGAACCGAGAGTCCTATACATTGTGAGATACTCTTTCTGTGTAGACGCGGGAGATCAGAAATCTATGAGAATGAGCCTTCGGTTGTTTGCGGGCGCAATGCTCGTTGTATTGGTTGCGGCATTCGGATTCTCGGGAAGCGTATCGAGCGTCAGCTCGGATTCCGTGACCTTCACGAAAGACGTCGCGCCAATCTTCTATAAGAACTGCGCGTACTGTCACCGGCCCGGCGAGATCGCGCCGATGTCGCTAATCAATTACAAGGACGCGCGGCCGTGGGCGAAGTCGATTCGCGAAAAGGTGCTCGATGGAACGATGCCGCCCTGGCACGCCGACCCTCACTTCGGCAGCTTCAAAAACGATCGTCGC
>JADGNW010000079.1 GCA_017883315.1 Blastocatellia bacterium
TCCCGTAGCGGAAACTCAATCGAAGTCCTCAATCCAGCCACCGGTGAGCCGGTCGATACAGCTCCGCGCGCGACGGCTGATGACGCGCGAGAAGCGATCGACGCAGCTCATACCGCATTCGCTGATTGGAGCGAGTGGACTCAAGCGAAACGCGCTGACGTGCTTCGTCGCGTTGTCGGGTTGATTCATCTTCACGAGAAAGAGCTTGCGACTCTGCTTACAAAGGAACAAGGCAAGCCGCTTCGCGAAGCAATGCTCGAGATTCGCCGCTACGCGCACACGCTCGAGTACTACGCCGGCCTCGGCAAGAACATCCGGGGCGGGTACATTCCGCAGATTGACGCCCACAAGTATGGCTTGATCATCAAACGTCCTCTCGGCGTAGTCGGGGCTATTGTCCCGTGGAACTTTCCGGTGTCGCTCATGGGCAACAAGATCGGCCCGGCCCTGCTCGCCGGAAACACGATGGTGATCAAACCGGCGGAGACGACTCCGCTGACGGACTTGAAAGTTGTCGGCTTGTTCCTGGAAGCCGGCTTGCCAAAAGGCGCGCTCAACGTCGTCACCGGACAAGGTTCCATAGTCGGCGAAGAGATCGTGACGAATCCCAAGGTTCGCAAGATCGGGTTTACCGGTTCAACCGAAGTCGGTCGGCGCGTGATGGCATCCGCAGCGCAAGGGATCAAGCGCGTGACTCTCGAACTTGGCGGCTCGGATCCGATGATCGTTTGCGACGATGCTGATCTGGACGACGCGGTGAAAGCTGCGGCAACCGGGCGATTCTTCAACTGCGGTCAGGCGTGTCTTGCGATCAAGCGGCTCTACTTGTTCGACTCGATCGCGGATGAGTTCACCGAGAGATTAGTCGCACGCGCCAAAAAGCTGCGAGTCGGAAACGGCATGTCCGAAGGCACGATGATTGGTCCGCTCCACTCCGCGACGCAGCGGGACGAAGTCGAAGCCCAGGTACAGGACGCAATTGATCGGGGAGCCCGAGTGCTTGCGGGAGGCGAGCGATTGCGAGGCGGCGAATATGATCGCGGTTACTTTTTTGCGCCGACTCTTCTGGCGGACGTGCCCGAAGATGCGCGTGTCGCCACAGAAGAGGTATTCGGTCCCGCCTTGCCGATCTTTCGAGTGAAGAGCCTTGATGAGGCGATTGAGAAAGCTAACGACTCGATCTTCGGACTTGGGTCATCGATCTGGACTAACGATTTGAATCGAGCGACCCGCGCGGCGGAGCGCATCGAAGCGGGCTACACGTGGATCAACTCGCCGCAGGTCATCTACGACGAGCTGCCATTCGGCGGCTTCAAGCAGAGCGGCCTGGGCAAGGAGCACGGCACCGAAGCACTGGATTACTACACTGAAACCAAGTCCGTAGTAGTCGCTACCAAATGATCTTGGCGTCTTAGCGGATCTTTGCGTCTTTGCGCGAAACGTATTTTGTGCGAAACGAATCATGAGCTACCAAGCAATCACTTTCGACCTCACCTCCCGCATCGCCACGATCACCTTCAATCGTCCTGATCGCCTCAACGCCATCAACGAAGACATGCGCGATGACTTCACGGCGTTGTTCACTGAGCTTCAAACAAACGAAGACATCGGCGTTGTGATCTTCACCGGGGCGGGACGGGCCTTCTCGGCGGGCGGTGACATTGAGTACTTCGAGCGTGACTGGCCGACTACAAAGTTCCGCGCCGAGAACCACCGTCTCACTCAATTCTTCGACGAGCTCGAGCTGATCGAGAAGCCCGTGCTCGCGGCGATTAACGGTCCGTGCACCGGCGCCGGCTTGCAGATCACGTTGTCGTGCGACATTCGCATCGCGTCCGACCAGGCGCAATTCGGTTTTCGGGAAAACAACATCGGGTTAATCCCCGGCGCCGGCGGCTGCTCGCGACTGGTCAAGCTGATCGGCTACGGGAAAGCGAAAGAACTGATCTTCATCGGTGAGATGATCTCCGCGGTCGAAGCAGAGCGCATCGGGCTGGTGAATCGCGTCGTGCCGCACGATGAGTTGATGAGCCGGACTCGTGCTCTTGCCGAGCATTTGTTAACCAGAGCGCCGGAAGCGCTCGGCCTCGCAAAGCGAATCTTATGGCACTCTGTTACGAGCGACTTTCAAACGGGGCGAATGCTTGAGGCTCTAGCGCAAAGCATCCTCGTTAAGAGCAAAGATCATCGCGAAGGCATTCGCGCGTTTCGTGAGAAGCGCAAGCCAGAGTTCAAGGGTGAATAGAAGAGGCCCAACCACGAAGGCACCAGGACACCAAGACGCGAAGGAACCAATGCTTTGTGACTTGGTCTGTTTGTGGTTGAGGCTCGAATTGGAGAGGAAAACATGCCTTTAGAAAATATATTGATTGAAAAGCGCGGTCGCGTTGCGATCGTAACCATCAACCGGCCTGACAAACTCAATGCGCTGAACATAGCTACGCGCAACGATATCCTCGAGGCGTTCGAGCAACTTGCAGGCGACGACGAAGTTCGCGTAGTGGTCATCACCGGCGCGGGAGAGAAAGCTTTCATCGCCGGCGCCGACATAAACGAATTCGCTGGCAAGACGGCGATCGAGCAACGCGGCATGATGAAGGGTCGCCGAGCTTTCGACTCGGTCGAAGACTTCCCTAAGCCGGTGATAGCGATGATCAACGGTTTCGCGCTGGGCGGCGGCTGCGAGCTTGCGATGTCCTGTGACATTCGCATCGCGTCAAGTAAGGCGAAACTCGGACAACCTGAAATCAAGCTCGGCATCATTCCCGGCGGCGGCGGCACTCAACGGATGACGCGTTTGATCGGAGAGGGGAAGGCGATGGAGTTGATGCTCACCGGCGACATGATCTCAGCCGAAGAAGCACTCGCGTTGGGGCTGGTGAATCACGTCTTCCAGCCAGAAGAACTTGAAGCAAAGACGATGGAGCTCGCCAACAGGATCGCAGACATGAGTCCGGTCGCGCTTGCGATGGCGAAGGCTTCGGTGAAGAACGCAGCCCGAATGAACCTTCGAGAAGGTCTTGATTCAGAGGTTGATCTCTTCGCGTTGTGCTTTTCGAGCGAAGACAAAGAAGAAGGCGTACGGGCGTTTATAGAGAAGCGCAAAGCTGATTTCAAGGGTAAGTAAGGCCGAGAACCATCGATTCATCCAACGATCAATGATCAGAGCAATTCCGAAAGAGCCTTTTCTTGGGTTTGGATCAACTCATCTTTCAAGATGAGTTGGGCCGTTACCTTCTCGCTAAGGTCGATACCCACAGAGTCACTCGGTGGGTAGTAATCGAACGATACGACTTCAATCGGTTCTCCGGGATACGCGATTTTGAACCCTCCGGATTGATCAGGAGTCCTTCGGTACAGGGCCTTAGAACCCTTAGTTTCTATATACAGTGCATGGTTCGTGTGTGGCCGGAATACTAGGGGGAACTCTACCGCTACAGAGTAGTCGCGGGCGACAGATGTGCCTTCGTTCTTCAGCATGACTTGTAATCGGTAATCGCCAGATGGGCTGGTGCGCCGGTGTACTATTTCAAGGTTAAGACCGTTGCCAATGTTGCCGAAGTTGCGATCCACCCAACTCGGAAGGTTACTTCTTAAGTCGTCCAGCACTTCGACATTTGACTGAAATTGGATTGGGTTAGTTTGCAGTATTTCTCGAATACCCTCCCTTTTTATTCCTTGCTGCGTATACATGCGGATGGGGAGGTGACGATCTTGTACCTGGCAAAGAAAGGCCGCGATCGCAATCTCTTGTTCGATCCATATCGAGCCTCTGATGATTGGACCGTTCGGGGTCGCTACCTCACCTCGATGGTGCATTGCTCCTATGAGGCCAGTGCATTCATCTAACGCTCGAAATACGGTTTGAGTCAGACTGTTGAGGGTGCTTTGGTTCTGAGCGAGATATGTTTCAAACGGAGTAAGTTCTCGAACCAGCCGCTCGATTTCTCGACCCAGGTCCTTCTCAGCTTCATAGTACTGACCGCAGCTGATGAATATCTTAGCTTTACGACTGGTCATACCGTCCTCGCAACGTTACCACGCTTGCACAACTGTCGCTACTCTTCAGAGTCTAAGGGAAGTTAGCAGATCTTGCGCGATGATAGTCATCTTGCGCGTTCTAGGTTGCGGAATGGAATCTCTGCTCATAAGCCTCAATTGTCATGAGCATAGTCATAAACGCCAGGCTGGCGTGTTTGCCTTGAAATGCCAGCGTTATCTGAACCGAAAGGCTCGTTTCCGCGTTGCGCGGCGCATCAGGTGAGATAGACTGTGCTCATATAATCTGCCCACTCCCCAAGAGTTGCGCCTGTCCATCCGGCACTCATCTGCTGAA
>JADGNW010000450.1 GCA_017883315.1 Blastocatellia bacterium
GGGCGATGCTCTTTGATCAACTCGACGAGGTCCTGCGCAGTCGCCAGTCCCGGTTCCTGGCATTCGATCGCCCAGGTCCGGAAGTGTGAGGCGGGTCTCAACAGCCTATCGACCGAAGCCAAATAAGATCGCCTGGACTGAGAGGCAGTCACCGGTTTCCCGGCTTGAGCTTCATCGCGTGCGCCTCTGACCCACGCCTCACGCCATTCAGATCTTGCTTCTGCGCCGCCACGATCTATGTGCGAAGAAGGCGAACTCAAGAGAAGCAGGTCGGCGCGCGCGTGCTTGATGAACTCCTCGACCGGCTGGTTGAAGCTGCGATTGTGTGGATGACTGCCAGGCGCTGAAAATGCTCGGCCAGCTAATCTCCAATACACCGTCGTAAGAGGACGCCTGAGCTCGCGAGTCTCGTCGTCAAACGAAAGCGCGTAGTCTCCCGTCTGAAGCCCGAGCGTCAAAGCTTGCGCCTGCATGAGCTGATCGTCCAGGCGATCGATGTTACGGCGCAGGTTGTCCATCCACCAGGCATCGGTCTCGCCGAACCATTGCCGAAGATCAGGGTTCGCGAGTCTGACACCCGGAACGTAGACGTCTTCAAGTATGCGAGTGATGATGTCTTCGCCAAGGGGTTCGGCCGCTTCGACTGTAGCGCGCGCCACAGTTCCGCCCCAGGCGCGCGGATCGTTGGCGAAGATGAGCTTGCCCCACGCCTTCAGGTACAAGTCCAACCGCGCTTCGTTCAAACAGGGGATCGCAATCGAGCGAAACTCAATCTGTCGGAGCACGCTCGCCTGGAAGCCGAGCAGCGTTTTCTTGTTGTAGCGAGATCCGGTCCAACCTAACATTTGGCTTCCCCACCGCGAAGAATCGCTCTGCGCAACTTCGGTAGATTGAGCGCGCGACAATAGCAGTTCGATTCCAGGAACAGATCGGGGCGTCTCAGGCTCCTGCGGCGCCGACTGAAAAGTAGGCTCGCTTACACCCATTGGCGGCGGTGGCTGCGGTTGTTGCTGCGCGCGAGGCTCAAACGGCTCTGCGTCGATCGCCTGAAAAAGTGCGCCCGGCTGTTCGGAAGCTTCCTGGGGTTCAGGGTTGGAAGCGCTCGCGTCAAACGGCTGATCGGTCCCGTTTGGGAAAGGTGTTGGGAACGGCGTTGGCGCTTCGTGCGCAGTCAGAACGTGAGCGAGCGGTTCATCCTCAGCGGCTGACTCACTGACAGGAGGTTGCTCGATGTCGGGTGGATGCTCGTGCTCGGGCTGACGGGCGTGCGCTTCAACTGTTTGAACAGCTTCCGACTGTTCTATGCCAGCGTGCAATTCGTCGAGCAGTGCAAGCAGGGCTTTGACTACGTAAGGATCGCACTCTACTCCAGCCGATGATGTCAAAGCTTCGATGGCTTGCTGCTCAGAGAGCGCGCTGCGATAGGGCCGATCGCAAAGCATCGCGCTGTAGATCTCAACCGCTCGCAGGATTCGCGCGCCGATCGGAATGTCTTCAAACGCGAGCATGTCCGGATAGCCTGATCCGTTCCACCACTCGTGATGCCATCTGACCAGCAACTGCGCGTGACGCCCCGCATCGCGCTTGGCCATCTGCTGTTCCCCGATCACCGGATGCCGCCAGAGATCGAGCCGCGCCTCAAAGGCGAGCGGGCGTGGAAGCGAATGATACGACGGCGACATGGCATACAAGCCGATGTCGTGAAGCATCGCGGCTTCGACAATTGCGTCGGTGTCCGCGGCAGCAAGGCCGAACCGTCCTGCCAGATGCGAGGCGAGGGCGGCCATCAGACGAGAGTGTGGTTGATTGTACTTCTCGAAGCTGTCTATTCGATCTGCGAGCCGATTGATGATTTCTTCGCGGGTCTTGCCCTTGGCGGTCTCCACGATTCCTCCTGGAAGTGGGTCGGCTGTAACTTACAGGCTAATCTTTGCCTGAGTCAAGGCGCCGCGATTCCCGGGTGGTGTTCTACCTTCGGTTCTCTGTGCCATCTCAGCCCGCTTCGCGCCAGTGCGGTGGGTGATTCTCAGCGTTGTTTCACCGCAGAGACACGCAGGGCGAAAAGGTTACCTAGAGAAAACAAGCGATCAGGATGCACTACCCGATCTTCTTAGGGAAGCGGTAGGTCAGAAGAAAATCATTTCGAGGCGACGCTGATAAGCACAACAGCACTTGCCCAATGTGTTGCAGATGAGCGAGCCGCGTAGCGCGATCGTCTGACTCGAGATGTCAGTTGTTTGCTAGATAGGATTAAGCTGGCACAGCGCTGTCGGCAATGACGCTGTTAGTCGCAGGGCGCTGACTGAAGCACGAGTCACACCAGCCGTATAGAATTCCATCGATCAAATGGTAGGCTATCGTATGCTCCTCGCCTATAGACTGATGGCATTGCTTGCACTCCCACGTGCGCTTTAGCATCCCGGTCACTTTTTGCATTATTGCGGCCATACTTGTTTACAAAGCTTGTTTGCTACCCTTTCCCTTAATATTTGCGGCTGATAAGAGGGGCGACATCGACTGTCAGAGTCCTTCAAACGCCGGCGGCGGTCGAGAGTTCCATTCGTATTTCATCGGTTCCCGCTTGTCGCTGCTCGACTCAGCTAGAAAGCGGGTTTCTTTCGCCTTTTGCTTTAACCTTCCAACGACTCTCTCGCGAGCATTGCTGCGCCGATCACGCCGGCGTCGTCGCCAAGTTCGGCGCGAGTTATCTTAACCTTCTTTGAGTTGATCTCGAACGCAATGTCGCGGGCCGAGCGCTCGATGCGACCGACGAAATCATCTCCAAAGGCTTCGACAACACCGCCGCCCAAAACGACTATCTCTGGACCAAGCACGTTCAACAGGCTCCCGATGCCAATCCCCGCAAGCCGAGCTGCTCGATTGACGGCGTTCCTTACAAGCTCATCGCCGGAGTCATAAGCCGCTTTCAAATCTTTACCCGACAACAGGTCAGTTTCCTTAGTCAGCAGCTTAGCTACGCTGCTGCGCTTTCCTCGTTTGATCGCTTTGCGAATATCGCGAGTTATTGCAGTGCGGCTCGCCAGCGCTTCGAGGCATCCGCGATTGCCGCAACCGCAACGCGGGCCGCCCGCCTCGACGATAATGTGACCTACTTCGCCTGCGCCGGTACTGGAGCCTCGATACAGCGCGCCGTTTACTATCAACCCGCCACCGATGCCGGTTCCGATAAACACGCCCAGGACATCGCGTGCGCCCTGCGCGACTCCGGCTTTGAGCTCGCCGTACACCCCGGCGTTCACGTCGTTCTCGACGATCGTAGGGCGTCCGAACTCTTCAGCCGTGCGAGGGCCCAGCGGAAAGTTCTTGAACTTTAGGTTCGCGGTTTCGATTATGTAGCCGGTATCGAAATCAATTGGCCCCGGAGCGCAGATTCCAACCGCGGCGAGTTGATCGACCGCGATGCCCGCGTGTTCGATCGCTCGATGACCGACCTGGATGATTGTTCGAAAGACTTCTTCATCGTCCCGCCAGCCTCGAGTCTTCGCTCGCGCACGAGCAAGTATGCGGCCTTCAGCGTCGAGCACGGCTGCAAGCACCTTTGTTCCGCCAAGGTCTATACCTAATATGTGTGAGCTCATCGAGGAAGGATTAGAGCACAAAATCGCAGCGCGGTCGATTTCGGAGGGCAGTTTTGCCGTTCGGAACGGATGCGACGCTTTTTCCGTTCAAGCGCGGCTGAGTGCTTCTTTCAATTGTTCGAGAGATGCGTTGCCGCCCGAACACACGAGTCCGATTTTCTTTCCCGCAAGCTCATCACGCATTCGGTAGGCTGCGGCGAGCGGCGCTGCTCCCGCAGCTTCGGCAAGAGTGTGCGCTCGCTCGATCATCCACACCATCGCTCGCATGATTTCGTCGTCGCTGACCAGGACGAATTCCTTCAATCGCTCGCGCAGGATTGTTTGAGGCAGCTCGAACGCAGCGCCAGTTGCAAGGCCCTCTGCGATTGTTCGGTTCGGCGCTTCGACCAGGCGCTTCTGCCGCCACGACTCGTAAGCCGCCGGCGACGCTCCAGACTGCACGCCGATCACTCGAAGACTCGGGGCGATCGCATTCGCCGCGATGCACACACCGGCCGCGCCGCTTCCTCCTCCTATTGGAACAATGATCGCTTCCAGGTCTGGCTCGTCCTCTAACATCTCGAGCGCTTCAGTCGCAACGCCCGCGATCAGCAGCGGCTCATCGCCGGAGTGAATGTAGCGATAGCCTTGCTCGCGAGCGAGCGCCTCGCAATGCAACCGTGCTTCGTCGAATCGCTCGCCGTGGACGATCACTTCCGCGCCCATGCCTTGTATCGCCGCGACCTTTCCGGGATTGGCGGCTTCGGGCACGACGATTCGAGCCTTAATCCCGAATAGCCGCGCTGCGTATGCCACTGACTGTCCGTGATTGCCCGTCGAAGCGGCGATGACTCCGCGCGTTCGTTCCTCTTCGCTGAGCTGAGAGATCAGGTTCACGCCGCCTCGCACTTTGAAAGCGCAGACTGGTTGGTGGTTCTCATGCTTGATGAAGACGTGCGCGCCGATCAAATCGTCGATCGCTGGATAGGAATGCATCGGAGTGCGTCGAAGATAAGGCGCGATCTGCCGGCGAGCCATCAACACATCTTGAAAATCGGGAATTCGCATGTCACTCTCCCGGACCGTCCTATTTGCTCAGTCAGCCACTATCTCCACAGATCTCGAGCGAGTCAAGCTCGGACAATCTACCTCAACGATATGCAAGACGACCGCCAATCCACAGAAGCGTCGCCGAAATGATTGCCGTTTCCGACACCAGCCCACTGAATTATCTACTGCTCATCAATCACATCGCTCTGCTCCAGTAACCTCTCGTTTGACTTTCGCGGAAGCCGACTATTACCATCGCTGTCTAAATTCACTCGGCAACGCGGACCAATTACTTCATGAAGCTCTCAGTCGTAATCCCCGCTTACAACGAGGCGCCGACAATCGCCGAATTGATTAGCCGCGTTTACGCGGTAGATATTCCCAAAGAAATAATCGTGGTCGATGACGGCTCGACGGACGGCACCGCAGATGTGCTGGCCTCGCTGCAAAGCAGCTATGAGAACTTGCGCGTTTTTATTCAGCCCAGCAATCGCGGTAAAGGCGCGGCGCTCCGTCTCGGCTTCGAGCACGCGACAGGAGACTACGCGCTGGTTCAGGACGCTGACCTCGAGTACGATCCTGCGGAATATCCGGTGCTGCTCAAGCCGCTCATCGAAGGAAAGGCGGATGTCGTATACGGCTCGCGCTTCCTCACCACCAAAGAGCATCGAGTGTTGTTCTTCTGGCATTCGGTCGGCAACCGCTTGCTCACGCTGATATCGAATATGTTCACCAACTTGAACCTGAGTGACATGGAGACAGGCTTCAAGGTCTTCAGGCGTGAAGTCATTCAATCGATCAAGCTCCAGCAAGACAGGTTCGGCTTTGAGCCCGAAGTTACAGTCAAGATCGCCCGAATGAAGCTTCGAATCTACGAAGTCGGCATCTCGTACTACGGTCGCACGTACGAGGAAGGGAAGAAGATCGGCTGGAAGGATGGCATGAGAGCGTTGTGGTGCGTAGTGAAGTATTCGATCACAACCCCTCATTCGGTCTACAAACCCGCCGGGCAAAGTTCTTCTCAAGCAGCAAGCGACGGAGTGCTGGACCACGGTTGATGCGACTGACATTCCTGCCGGCGAAGCTTTCACTCAAACGTCGAACACGATGAGCACGTTTGCAACCAATCTCGCAAAGAGGATTGCCAAAC
>JADGNW010000080.1 GCA_017883315.1 Blastocatellia bacterium
GCGAGCAAATCATCCCTCGATCGCACGCCGCCCGCAGCTATCCATCGAAGCGAAGGGAATTCGCTGACGAGCCCTCTGTACAACGCGACGTTCGGTCCGGCGAGTGTGCCATCCCGCGTCACGTCAGTGCAGAGCAGCGTGCGAACGCCCAGATTCTTTACTCGCGCTACAACCTCAGCCAGCGGAGTCGCTTCTTCAGTCAGCCACGCGTGCGAGACCAGCGCGGCGCCCTTAACATCAACCGCCACACAAAACCGTTCGGCGCCGAAGCGCTCGATCCACTCCTGAAACAAGTGCGGCGACCCGATCGCTATACTGCCGACGATTATTCTCTGCGCGCCCAACTCGAAGATCCGCGACGCATCCTCAACGCTTCTGACGCCGCCGCCGAACTGAACCTGAATGCTGTCGAGAGCGAGGATCGCGGATAGTGAAGACCAGTTCACTACCCGTCCTTCTCTTGCGCCTTCAAGGTCCACGACCTGCAGCCAGCGCGCGCCCGCTGCCGCGAACCGCCGGGCTGCGGACACCGGATCACCGTAAGCTTGCTTGGTAGCGTAGTCACCCTCGGTCAGCCTCACGCACTCGCCATTGATTATGTCTATCGCTGGAATGATTCGCATAAGTCGCAGAAACCTCTCAATAGCCGCAGACCAGCGGGACCCGATTTCTCGGGATGAAATTGCACGCCGAAATAATTGCCCTTTCTCATCGCCGCGGAAAAGCTGACGCCACACTCGGTCGTCGCAGTGGTAGCTGGTCCAATCGGCGCGTAGTATGAATGAGCGAAATAAAAGTGCGCGTTCTCACCCGGCGTCTTCGTGAAGATCACTTTGTTCCATCCCATGTGCGGCACTCTGGACGCGCTGGCGTCGAACTCCTCGATAGTTCCTGACACGATGCCGAGGCACTTCGTGTTGCCCTCTCTTGATTCGTCGTAGAGCACCTGCATGCCGAGGCAAATGCCCAGAAACGGGACCTCGAGCGTTCGAATGAAACCGATGAGATCGCGCCGCTCAAGGGAACGCATGGCAAGCGGCGCCGCTCCTACGCCGGGCAAGATGATCCCACTACATCTGCTGAGCTCCCGGGCATCGGATGAAACGACGACGCCTGCGTCGATAGATCGCAATGCGTTGGTCACCGATGCCAGGTTGCCCGCTTCGTAATCGATGACGCCGATCATAGTCTGCCTTTCGTCGATGGAAGCGCGGACCTCGCCCGCCCGTCGATGCTGACGGCTTGTTTGAGCGCGCGAGCGGTCGATTTGAAGATCGCTTCGATCTTGTGATGATCGTTTCGTCCCTGGCAGCTTATGTGGATTGCCGCCCCCAACCCGTCAGCGAACGCCTTGAAGAAATCCTCGACTAATTCTGTTGGAAGGTCGCCGATGTTCTCACGCTTGAACTCGCATTTGAACGACAAGAAACTGCGGCCGCTGAGATCGAGAACGACTTCAGCGAGCGCTTCGTCGAGCGGGGCGATGAATCCGAAACGTTCGATGCCGCGTTTATCTCCCAGCGCCTTTCGCAGCGCCTCGCCAAGTGTGATGGCTGTGTCTTCGACGGTATGGTGCGCGTCCACCTCGATATCGCCGATCGCTGTTAACCGAATGTCGATCCGCGAATGCCTGGCAAGCTGCGCAAGCATATGATCGAAGAAATTAAGGCCCGTGCTGATCTCGTGATTCCCAATTCCGTCGAGCGCCACCGATGCAGTGATATCAGTTTCTTTGGTGGTGCGCTTGATCGACGCAGATCTTGATGCGCGAGCGATGTACCGGCAGGCCGCAACAGCATCGGGCGCGACAAAGCTTGCGGCTGATCGTTTCGCAGTTGATAACCTGACCGACGAAACTCCGAGATTGTGCGCGAACTCGACGTCGGTCTCTCGATCGCCGAGAACAAATGAGCCGCTGAGGTCGATGCTGTTTGTCTTCAGATAATTCTTCAACAGTCCCAATCTGGGCTTGCGGCAATCGCAATTGTCCTGCGGAACGTGCGGGCAGACGAAAACTTTTTCGAATACTATTCCTTCGCCCTTCAGCAGTCGCAGGATCTTTGCTTGAACCAAATCATAACTTTTTCGGGGATAGTGCTTGCTGCCGAGACCATCTTGATTGCTCACCAGCACGAGCGTGTAGCCCCCGTCGACAAGCAGCTTCAATCCGCCAACGATTCCCGGAATAAACTCCAGCTTCTCGAGAGAATCAATCTGCTTGTCGCGCGGCTCACGGATGATCGTTCCGTCGCGGTCTACGAAGACTACTTTTTTCATGCCTCGACTTCCGAAAGAGTATTCAAGAGCAGTTGATTTTCTTCAGCCGTGCCCACGGTTATCCTCAAGCAATCGCGTAAGCGCGGCTCGCCTCTGCGGCGAACGACGATACCGCGCGCGAGCAGAGCGGAGAAGGCGCGCCTCGAATCTGTAAACCGCGCCAGCAGAAAGTTCGCATCGCTCGGAAAAACCTGCCGAACAACCGGCAGTTCATTCAACTCACGCGCAATCCGTTCTCGCTCGCCGATAACCTCGCGCACCGTCGTTTGAACGGCGCCGGGTATTTCGAGAGTCGTCAGCGCCAGAGATGACGCGACCGCGCTGATGTTGTACGGCGACTTGATTCGAAGCAGGTACTCGACCAGCACCGGATTAGCAATGCTATAACCGAGCCTGATTCCTGCGAGTCCCCACGCCTTTGAAAGCGTGCGAAGGACGACGAGATTGTTCGTCGACGCAACATCGCCGGCAAGCGACGCCGCGTCGGCAAACTCGACGTACGCTTCGTCCGCTACCACGATGCCGTTGAAAGACCGGCACAGCGCAAGAATGTCCTCGCGCCGCAGGAGATTGCCCGTCGGGTTATTCGGCGAACAACAAAAGATCAGTTTCGTCCTGTTTCGAATTGCACGGAGCGTCTTCTCGACATCGATTTGAAAATCATCGTCGAGTTCCACTCCAGCGGCTTCAACACCGTTGAGTTCCGCTGCGACGCGATAGACTCCGTAGGTCGGCTCGAGAATGACTGCGCTGTCGATCGAAGGTTCACACAAGAGGCGAAAGAGCAGATCGATGATCTCATCCGACCCGACGCCGACGAACACCGAGTCGGCAGAAACGCCCGCGAGCGTGGCGAGTTTCGTCCTCAAGCGAAGTTGATTGGGATCGGGGTAACGATTCAGTGCCAGGCCGTCAAACGAAATCGGGCTACCGGCGCTCAGCTCGTTTGCGTCGAGAAAGATTCTCGCTTCCACGGTCTCGCTCCTCGCCGATACGTACGGTTGGAAGTTTCTCAAGTGTGGACGAATAAGTTCTTCCAACATCAGGCTTCCTCACGAAGAGGCTCCCGAAGAGTCTCCCGAAGAGCAGCCGCCCGTGCGTGAGCCTCGAGGCCCTCGGCGCGCGCGAGCTTTGCTGCAATCGGCGCAACCGATGCGAGTCCCTGCTGCGTGATGCGCTGAAATGCCACTGGCTTCATAAAGCTCTGGACAGTAAGCGTGCCCGATGCGGCGGCTGTCCCCGAAGTGGGAAGCGTATGATTGGTTCCCGACGCGTAATCACCGAAGACGACCGAACTCGCCGAGCCGATAAATACCGACCCGGCGTTCATTACCTTGCAAGCAAGTCGCTCAGCGTCGCTGACGGCAAGCATCAGATGTTCCGGCGCGTACAGGTTCGCGAACTCGAGCGCCCTCTCGAGGCTCGACGTGAGAACTATGTAGCTGTTCTCGAGCGCCTGATTCGAAATTGAGCTTCGCTCGAGCAAGCGAACCTGGCGCGCGAGTTCCTGTTGGACCTTTTCGGCGACCGTGCTTGAAGTAGTAACTAAAATAACTTGAGAATCAGCCCCGTGCTCGGCCTGCGAGAGCAAGTCGGCAGCGATCCATCGGGAATTTGCCGTCTCATCCGCGATCACCAGTAGCTCGCTCGGTCCGGCGACCATATCGACTGCGATGTTGTACGGCGGTTGCGAGAGCAGGGCCTTTGCGGCTGCGACGTAGCGATTGCCGGGCCCGAATAGCTTGTCTACTTTGGGGATAGTCTCCGTACCCAGGCCCATCGCGGCAATCGCCTGCGCACCGCCGACTTTGAAGATGTTCTTGACCTGACACATTGCCGCCGCACAGAGAATCTCGGGCGCTGCGGTACCGGATTTCAGCGGCGGAGTGCTCAGCACGATCTCGAGGCAGTTCGCAATGCGCGCGGGGATCGCAAGCATCAACACGGTGGACGCAAGCGGCGCCGTACCTGCGGGGATGTACAATCCAACTCGCCCTATCGGCCGCCATTCCAGCCGGCAAAAAACACCCGGGACCGTTTCAGTCTCGACCGCGGTTGGAAGTTGCAGCTTGTGGAACTTCTCGATGTTTGCCGCGGCCTCGCGGAGGGACCGCCTTACTTCACTGGATACGGAGTCCTCGGCTTGTTGAATTTCCTGCTCACTGACTCTGATGTTGTCGAGTTGCACATCATCGAATTTCCTCGAGTAAGCAAGCAGAGCCTGGTCTCCGTTCGCGCTCACGTCGTCGATGATCTCGCGTGTCGCTGAAAGGACATCGTTAAAATCATCAGGCGTCCGCCGTACAAGGGAGGTGATTTCTGCGTCGGTGAGTTCTTCGAGAATATACTCGCGCATAAGCTTTATGGAATGATCTTTTCAATCGGCGTCACAACGATGTCCGAAGCTCCGGCGCGTTTCAGTTGTTCGATCACTTCCCAGAGAACTTCCTCGCCAACGACGCTTTGGATCGACACCAAATCTCGATTGGCCAGCGGCACCACGGTCGGACTCTTCATTCCCGGCACAAGTTCCTTGAGCTTCTCAACGGAAGTCAAAGGGGCGTTCATCATCACGTACTTGTTGCCGCGGGCGCGCAGGCTGCTCCGGATGCGGGTCAGCAGACGGTCGATTTCATTGTTGGCCCTCGACTCGAGCACGTCCTCGTTCGCAATCAGCACCGCTTCTGACTCCATAACTGTGAGCAGAGGCTGGAGTCCGTTGACCCGCGCCGTGCTCCCGGTGGACAAGATGTCACAAGTTGCGTCGGCGACATTCAGCGCCGGGGTGATTTCAACCGAGCCGCTGATTTCGACGATGTCCGCCGAGATTTGTCGGGAAGAAAGAAAGCGCCCGAGCGTCTTGGGGTATGACGTTGCTATTCGTTTGCCTCTGAGGCTGCCGAGGTCGGTCAGATTTCCGTTTCTTGGGACGCAGATAGCCAGGCGACACTTGCCGAACCCCAATCCCTCGACAACTGTAACCTTCGCTCCTTTCTCTTCGACCACATTGGCGCCGACGATGCCTAAGTCGCTGACTCCGTCCTGAACGTATTCAGGGATGTCGTCATCCCTGAGCGACAGAAGGTCGAGCGGAAAATTAGTGCAAGGAGAGAATAAAGATCGCACCGTGAACTCGAAGTTCATACCTGCCGCCCGCAAGAGCGCAATCGACTCCTCGGTGATTCGGCCGTCCTTTTGTAAAGCCAGCTTCAGCCGGCCATTTCCATTACTCAACGCTTTACTCCGATAAAGTATTCGGGCCAAAAAAAAGAAACTAAGTCCGTTTCGTCCGCTTCAGCACTGTCTGATAGCCGCCGGCGCCGGCTTTGACCCAGCGAGCGACCCGCGCGACGGTAGTTGAGCTGAGACCGGTCTGCTCGATGATCCGGGCGTACGGTACACCGTCGGCTAGCAACCGCGCCGCCTTCCAGCGCTCGGCTAATTCTTCAGTCTCGGTCGCGGTCAAAAGATCGCGGAAGAAACTCCTGGCCTCACCGAGGTTCTTCAAGCTGAGGATTGCCGAATACAACGCCTCGATGTCCTTTGCCGCCACTTTCCTCATAACCTTATCACTTTAGTTGAGTAAAGTAGCAACTTGCGGCTTTCTTGTCAAGCTCCTCAGAGTCTTTGATGTGTTCTTCCGTAGAATCAGATCTGGTTCTCGATCGAGAAGGCGCCGGCGTCAAGAGAACGGCTCGGCGTGCTGGAAGTCATTCCACTATCTTGATATGAAGTTCGGTAAGTTGCTCGTCCGAGACCGGGCTCGGTGATTCGATCATTAAATCCATTGCGCTTGCGGTCTTTGGAAATGCAATGACCTCGCGGATGGACTTCTCCCGGGCGAGCAGCATAACCAGCCGGTCGAAGCCGATTGCCATTCCGCCGTGTGGAGGCGTGCCGTATTCAAGCGCATCGAGCAGGAAACCAAACTTCGATCGCGCTTCTTCCTCACTCATTCCAAGAACGGTGAACACCCGCCGCTGTAGCTCGCGCGAATGAATCCGAATCGAGCCGCTGCTCAGCTCAACGCCGTTCAGAACCAGGTCGTAGGCCTTGGCCAGAACCGAGCCCGGATCAGACTCGAGCTTTTCAAGGTCTTCCTCTCGTGGACTGGTGAACGGATGGTGCATCGGATAATAGCGGGCGTCCTCGTCGTGGTATTCGAACATCGGGAAGTCAACGACCCACAGAAAATTGAACTTACTCTGATCGATCATGCCTTCGCGTTCGGCGACCTCCGTTCGCAGCGCGCCGAGCGATGCTGCCGCCACCGAAGGCTTCCCGCCGACCACAAGCGCGCAGTCGCCTGCCTTGGAACCGGCTTCTTGAGCCAGTTCCGTGACTTTCTCTTCGCCGAGCGCCTTAAGAAGCGAAGACGTTAGCTCGCCCGCTTCAGACGTTTTGATCCAGGCCATCCCGCCGGCCCCATAGCGACGGGTGATCTCGGTCAGCTCATCAAGAGTCTTGCGCGAGTACTTCGCGCCGCCGGTGACATTAATCGCCTTCACCTGACCGCCCGCGTCAAGAGCGTTCTTATAAGGCGCGAAATCCGTGCCCTCGAGCTTGCCCGACAGGTCGACCAGTTCCATGCCGAACCTGGTGTCTGGCTTATCCGTGCCGTAGCGACGCATCGCGTCGGCGTAGCTGAGCCGGGGGAAGGGAAGGTCCGCCTTCACGTCGATCAAGCGCGCGAGTTCCGCCATCAACGGTTCGACGACTTTGAAAATGTCGTCGGGCCTTATGAAGCTCATCTCGATGTCAATCTGAGTGAACTCGGGCTGTCGATCCGCGCGCAGATCTTCGTCGCGAAAACAATGCGCGAGCTGGAAGTACTTGTCATAGCCGGCAACCATCAAAAGCTGCTTGAATATCTGAGGCGACTGCGGCAGGGCGTAGAATCGACCGGGCTGCAAGCGGCTCGGAACAATGTAATCGCGCGCACCCTCGGGCGTCGTCTTGATCAACATCGGCGTCTCGATCTCGTAGAAGCCGTGCTCATCCATGTAGCGGCGGACGGTCATTGCCGCGCGATGCCGAAGCCCGATGTTGTATTGCATCTTCTCGCGGCGCAGGTCCAGATAGCGATACTTGAGCCGCACTTCTTCGCTGGCTTTATTGGCATCGATCTCAAACGGCGGCGTCTTTGCGTCGTTGAGTATGTACAGCTCCAGCGCTTTCACTTCGATCCGGCCGGACTTGAGGTTTGGATTTATCTTGTCCTTGTCGCGCATCAGGACTTTGCCGACGATCGCGACCACGTGTTCGTTGCGCAACTCCTTGGCTCGGCGATGCGCCTCTGCGTTCTTCTCTTCGTCGAACACCACCTGGACGATTCCCTCACGGTCTCGCAGATCTATGAAGGTGAGCGGGCCAAAATCGCGGCGACGGTGGACCCATCCCATGAGCTTCACCATCTCGCCGGCGTGCTCAGGACGCAGGTCGCCTGAGTAATGAGTGCGTCGCAAAGTTCCAAGGCTATCGAATGGCATAATCTAAATCCTAATGAGTGAAACGTTATCGGCCCTATAGGTCGCATTGGTCCTATTGCCACGTTTTCAAGGATGACGTTTCACGCGTCACGTTTCACTCTTCCCACATCAATTTCTTAAAGTCGCGATCAGATCTGATTCCGACAGATTCCTTTGCTCACCAGTAGTCATATCGCGCAGGACGTAACTACTCGAATCGATTTCACTGTCACCAATGATCAACGCGTATCGCGCCGCGAGACTGTTTGCAACAGCGAGCGATTTCTTCAGCTTGCGCCCTTCCAGATCAACCACTGCGCTGATGCCGGCTTCGCGCAGTCGACGGGCAAGCTCGAATGAATGCTTGCGCGCGCGCTCGCCGATGTACGCGACGAACACGTCGGGAACTTGCTTCAAGCTCCGGGCGGCGTCATCGGGAAGACTCATTATCATTCGCTCGATGCCGAAAGCGAAGCCAAAGCCCTTCGCAGGCGGACCGCCAAGCATCTGCGATAGTCCATCGTAGCGGCCCCCTCCGACGATCGTGTTCTGCGCGCCAAGCTGGCTCCCTATGATCTCAAACGCCGTGCGAGTGTAGTAGTCCAGCCCGCGCACAAGCCTGGGCGCCAGTGTGTAAGCGATGCCACGCTGATCAAGCATTGCGGTGAAGCTTTGAAAGTGCGCTCGACAAGGCTCGCACAGCGAATCGGTGATCACCGGCAATTCGTTCAAGTACGGCTGACACGATTCGATTTTGCAATCGAGCACCCGCAGCGGATTCGTTTCGTATCGTTGATTACAGCTTCCGCAGAGTTGCGGGAGCCGCTGGCGAATCGCTTCTTTCAATCGCTCGATGTAAGCCGGGCGGCAGTTCTCGTCGCCAATCGAGTTCACCAGCAACTCAGTGCCGGTGATGCGAAGTTGTTTCAAATACCAATCGAGCATCTCGATCACTTCTGCTTCGATCGCGGGGTCGTCGCTTTGGCCGAGCACTTCGACGCCGATCTGTCCGAACTGGCGATAGCGGCCTTTCTGCGGGCGCTCGCGGCGAAACTGCGGTCCGATGTAGAAGAGCTTCGCCAGGCCCGGCTGGTTGAACATACCGTGTTCGATGCAGGCGCGAACGACCGAAGCAGTCTGCTCGGGCCGCAGCGATACGCGCTCGCCATCGCGGTCCTCGAACGTATACATCTCTTTGTTGACGTCGGTTTCGGTTCCGATGCCTCGCTCGAATAACTCGGTCCTTTCGATGATCGGAGTGCGGATCTCTTCAAAGCCGCAAAGACGAAATGCGTCACGAGCCGTTTGCTCGACGAGATTCCAGCACTCGATCTGCGCGTCGGTTTTGTCGGTGAACCGCGCGGGCAAAATGTCTTGTGTTCCTCGAACTCGGTTAATCATGATGCTTGCGGATTATCCGTTGAATTCGCAATCCGCAATGTAAGCGTTCTTGTATTCAATATAGTGCCGCCAGTGTTCATCTATCCGCGCGACTTCTTCGTCGGTCACTTGGCGACGAACCTTCGCGGGAGAGCCCATCACCATCGAGCGCGCAGGGATCACAGTTCCCGGCGTGACTA
>JADGNW010000451.1 GCA_017883315.1 Blastocatellia bacterium
CGGTCAGGAACGGGTTGAAGATGTAGACGCACTGGACCTCGTCGGTGAACTGTTGAATAGCCGCGCGCAGGGTTGTGGTCTTGCCGGTGCCGACTTCTCCGGTTACGACCACGAGTCCCTTGTTATGCTCGACGGCGTAGCGGACCGTCGCCAGCACCTCGAGATGGCTCTCAGTCTTGAAGATGTACTTCGGGTCAGGCGTCAACCCGAAGGGCATTTCTTTCAGACCATAAAACTCAAGGTACATTCACCAGCCTCCACACCTGTATGGGCGCCTCCGTGCGCGCCCCTTACTACACCGGAAAACCCTGGCCCGTGAGAAAGGGCGCGCACGGAGGCACGCCCCTACAGGTCATTGGTGATTCGTAGCCGCATCGAGCGCGGCTTGAAACTGGGCGGCGCTGCGGAAGCGCTTGTCCGGATCAAGCTCTAAAAGTTTCATCACGACTGCCGACACCGACTCGGGAACGTCCAGCGAAATCAAATGCGGCGGTGAAGGAGCATCGCTCATCTGCTTGCTTCTGACGTAGTCCGCGTCATCTGAATCAAAAGGCGTTCGGTCAGTTAACATCTCATACAACATCGCTCCGAGCGAATACAAATCACTTCGATGATCGACCGCAGCTCCCGCGACCAGTTCGGGACTCGCGTATTGTGCTTTGTAGTTTTGCGAGCGACGAGGGCTTCCTCCTGTCTCAGCGCCAAAGCCGCTGACTGTTACCCAGCCGTCGGGTTCGACCAGAACGGATTCAGGGTCGAGCCGCATATGAAGTAGACCAACCTGATGAGCGTAATCAAGCGCACTTGCAATTTGGTCTGCAATCTGTGACGCGCTCGCCACATCGAGCCAGCCTTCGTAAGCGAGCACCTCGTGAAGCGTTCGGGCGTGCTGCTTGTGCTCGACGACGCAGAAGCGCACGCCGAGGATCTCGTCGGGCTCGCTCGTTGTGATGATGTTGGGATGCGTCAGTTTTGCTGCCGCGTGGACTTCGTCAGTGAACAGCTCGCGCGCTCTGGCGTCGCTTGTCGCGCGGGCCGACAGCACATTGAGATGCACGGTCTCGTCGCGCGCGTCGCAAGCCACATAGCTCTCGACGTCGCCGGCAATCCCGTGCGCCACCAGATTGTTGAACCTGCCCGAAAGCGCCCGGCGAGCGCGTTCGAGGTCGGGGCCGGCCTGCGACGCCGTCGAACTCACGGCCCGCCGGTCGGCGATGCTAACTACTTTGTTGCTCACGCTCATATCAGCTTACCAGCAGATGCCTTTGTATTGCTTGCGCGCGTCGGCGACGTCGAACAACCTGACGAGATCGACGATCACCCGTCCGTTGTTCAGTTTGTCTGCAAGGACGCGAAACTCATCTTCCTTCTTGCCTATGATGACGACCTCCGAGCCCTCGATCACTGAATTGAGGTCCGAGTTCATCAGCGACGAGATGTGCGGAATCTCGCGCTCGATGTACTGTTTGTTCGCGCCGAACAATCTTGCAAGCTCGACGTCGCGGTCATAGATTGTCAGCTTCAGCCCCTTGCCGATCAGCGTTTCGATCAGCGTAACCATAGGGCTTTCGCGCAGATCGTCGGTCCCCGGTTTGAAGCTCAGCCCCAGCACCCCGACGTTCTTGTAGCCGGTTCGCAACACGGTGTCGATCGCGCGCTCGATCTGCTGGCGGTTGCTCAACAGGATCGAGTTGAGCAGCGGGACTTCGACATCGAGCTCCTTAGCTTTGTAGGTTATCGCACGAATGTCTTTCGGCAGGCACGAGCCGCCAAACGCGAATCCGGGTTTCAGGTAGTAAGGCGACAGGTTGAGCTTGGTGTCCTTGCAGAACACATCCATCACGACGTGACTGTCCACGCCGAGCGCCTTCGATATATTCCCGATCTCGTTTGCGAATGCGACCTTCATTGCGTGAAAGCTGTTGCACGCGTACTTGACCATCTCGGCTTCTTTGATTCCGACCGTGATCATCGCCGCGTCTGTGCCGGCGTAGAGCCTCTGCAATGGAAGCGACGTCTCTTCATCGTCGGCCCCGATCAAGGTGAACGGCGGATGAGTGAAGTCGTAGATCGAGCTGCCTTCGCGCAAGAACTCCGGATTGACTGCAACGCCGAAGTCGCGGCCCGCGTGTTTGCCCGAGAATATCTCGAGCGTTGGAATGACGGTCTGCTCGATCGTGCCCGGCAGCATCGTGCTGCGCATGGCAACGATGTGATAGCGGGTCTTCTGCGCGAGCGCTTCGCCGATCTGCTGACAAGCTCGCTTGATGTAGCTGAGATCCAGGCTGCCGTTATGATTGCCGGGCGTGCCTATGCACACCAGCGAAACATCGGTTTGAGACACTGCCTCGAGAGCATCAGTCGTCGCGCGAAGCTTGTTCTGCTTAACGGCTTCAGCGATCATCTCGGCGATTCCCGGCTCGACTATCGGGCTCTTACCATCGTTGATTATCGAGACCTTCAATGGGTTCACATCGACGCCGATCACTTCGTGACCGCGGTCAGCGAAGCAAGCTGCGGAAACGCATCCAACGTAACCCAGACCGAATATGCTTAGTTTCATTTCAAGCCCTGTACGGGCGGCCCTCCGTGGCCGCCCCTCCTTATTCCACCGCGCTACGATATTCGGAAGACGAGCGGCCACAGAGGGCCGCCCCTACATGCGTTGACACGGCGCCATCACGATCGACGTCGAGTCGTACGACTCCAGCGAGCACCTCTTCAAACCGTTCCGTGATCACCGACCAATCATAGCGCGCGGCTTGCTCTGCTGCAGCCCTCTCGATTCGTTTGCGCAACTGATCGTTTGTGAGCAACGCGATAAGCGAATCGGCAAACTTCTCAGGCGAGTCCGCAAGCAGGATGTCACGGCCGTCATTGACATCCAACCCTTCTGCGCCAATCGAAGTCGACACCGTAGCCTTGCCCATCGCCATCGCTTCATAGATCTTCAATCGCGTGCCGCCGCCTATTCGCAACGGAACGATGTTGACCGCAGCTTCCTGGTAGTGCTCGATGACTGATGCGACAGTGCCGGTGACTTCGATTGAATCGCTTGCGAGCTTCTTGACTCGCGAGTGCGGGTTGCGGCCCACGATTCTGAAGCGCGCTCCAGGCACCGCCTGCTTCACCGCCGGCCAGACGTCGCGACAGAAATAATCGACGGCATCGATGTTCGCTTCCCAATCCATCGAGCCCACAAAAATCACGAGCGGCTTGGTTGCGACGTCCGCTGTTCGCGCAGCCCTGAATTGCTGCAGGTCTACACCGGTCGGAACCACGCTGATTCGTGTGTCATCCGTCATCGCGCTCATAAGCTTGCGGTCGTGTTCCGACACCGCGATCACGTGATGAAACCTTGCAACCGCGGCGCGCTCGTATCGAAGCATCTTTGCCGCTTCAAGTTTGAAGACCATTCGATTGAGCGGATTAGCTTCGTGCCGAGCTTGCCGCTCCCAAAGCGCCGATTCGACGTTGTGCTGAAACAGCACCGTCGGCGTCTCTAGCACAGAGGGAAAGTTCAGCGAGGCCGCCAGGAAATCACACACCGCAACATCGAAGCGTCCGCCAGTGAGCAACGTCGCGACTTTGCTTTGCACTTCACGCGATGTGAACTTCGTCACCGAGTACGGCGCAGCCCTTGTAAGACGGCGCAGATAATCGAGCGCGCTGGACTCCGGTACCCCGGTGTGAACGGTCACCGTACCCGGCAAGTGCTCGGCGATTTCCTTCTCGTAGTTCACGTCGCGCGGCCCGCCGTAGTAAGAAAGCAGAGTCACATCGTTCTGTGCACGAAGCCGGCGAAGGATGTTGTACGAGCGGATCTTGCCGCCGGTGTCGACCGGAAGCAGCTTGCCCGCTTTGACCCAAAGAATCTTCATAACATTCTATGCCACGCTCGTAGTAACGAATTTATCCGTTTCCGTCCGGGCAC
>JADGNW010000081.1 GCA_017883315.1 Blastocatellia bacterium
CCTCAACGACCAAGTCCTTTTTCTCGATTGTAGCCTTCGTGATTTTGGGAACAATCCCCTGCAAGGTTGAGCGATTGCCTGAGCCAGTCACGCCGTTTAGATGACTTGTAGCTCGCGAGACCGCCGGGCGCAGACCGGTCAGCCCTAGGACCACAAGCATTGAGGCCAGCAACAGGGCCTTCTTTGTATTCATCTCCATCAACCTCCCCAAAGCGCGGAGAAAACCTTCTTGTGTGATCCTAACTCCGTCAGGCTATCGAAGATATTGTGATGATCCGTTTCAGATACCCAGGAGGGAGCCGTGAACCACTGCGATAGTAATCGAAACACGCTGGCTTGTCGATGGCTTCTGTAATTTTTCTTATCGAACCGAGTGATAATAGCTCCGAGTCTCTGTTTGCCAATTTAGTACACACTCAGACACGCGGAACGAAATTTAATCAACGTCAGCGAAGCGCTGAAGCGCGACCAGTATTTCGGACATGTTCGCAAGCTGGCAGCGTGCGCTACGGCATTGCTACTTGGGAAAAAGTCCGCGACGCAACTAAAAACTCCGCAACACCAGGGTCTGAGACCGACGAATTCCCAACATTAGGCACGAAATTACCTGGCACGCGCGATGCACATTGCTTGTCACTTTGATGCTCGTAGTGAAGCGCCACGCAACGAGTCATGCGGCTGCGGTTTCAACAGCTCCTTTGCGTAGTAGCATGTTCTTGTGTAGAATTTTGAGTCTCTGATAGATACCGCAAACATCAAGCTAGATGACATAAGAGGCGACCGGGCTCCGACCCCTCTCACAAAAGGAATAAGCAATCATGGAATCAGTGACTATCCTGAACAACGTCGAAGACACAAACATCGAAGAGTTGGAAACCGTGACGATACGGTTCGCGGGAGACTCGGGCGATGGAATGCAGCTTACGGGAACGCAGTTCTCCAACACGACTGCGGTTGTCGGCAATGACATCTCGACCTTGCCCGACTACCCTGCCGAGATTCGCGCGCCCGCCGGATCGCTGCCGGGCGTTTCGGGATTTCAACTGAAATTCTCGAATCACGACATTCGCACGCCGGGCGACGAACCCAACGTGCTGGTCGCGATGAACCCGGCCGCTCTGAAGGTGAACCTGGCGGACCTGGAGCACGGCGGAATTCTGATCGTCAACACCGATGCATTCAACGAGAACAACCTGAAGAAGGCGGGTTATGAAACAAACCCGCTCGAGGACGGAGTCTTGGGCGGATATCGTGTGTTCAAGCTTCCGATCACCACCCTCAATCGCGCGGCGCTTCGCGACACGGTGAAGCTGCCGCCGAAGGAGATCGATCGCTGCAAAAACTTCTGGGCGCTTGGGATGATGTATTGGCTCTACGACCGGCCGCTCGAGCCGACTCAGCAGTGGATCGAGACAAAATTCAAGAAGCCCGAAATCCAGACCGCAAACCTGACCGCGCTTAAAGCCGGATTCGCCTACGCTGAAGCTGCTGAAATATTCACTACACACTATCGCGTGCGCCGCGCGGCGATTGCTCCAGGCAAATATCGCAACATTACCGGAAATGAGGCGACTGCTCTTGGCTTCGTAACGGCGTCGGTGCTTGCAAAGCGGCCGCTGTTTTACGCCAGCTATCCAATCACTCCTGCGTCCGAAATCCTGCACGAGCTTTCGATTCACAAGAACTTCGGCGTGAAGACTTTTCAAGCCGAAGACGAAATCGCTGCAATGTGCGCGGCCATCGGCGCGGCGTTCACGGGGAGTCTTGGATTGACCGGAACTAGCGGGCCGGGTCTCGCGCTGAAGAGCGAAGCTATCGGGCTCGCCGTTATGACCGAGCTTCCGGTGGTGATTGTCGATGTGCAGCGCGGCGGTCCGTCAACCGGCCTGCCGACTAAGACCGAGCAGGCTGACCTGCTGCAAGCGATGTTCGGCAGAAACGGCGAGTGCCCGGTTGCGATTGTCGCGCCCGCAACCCCTGCTGAGTGCTTCCAAATGGCTGTTGAAGCATTCCGCATCGCGACGAAGCACATGCTTCCGGTAATTTATCTTTCGGACGGCTACCTTGCCAACGGCGCAGAGCCGTGGCGGTTGCCGGCCATGGACGAGCTGCCGAAGTTTGCGGTCGAGCTGACTACCAATGCCGAGGGGTTTCATCCTTACAATCGCGATCCCGAAACGCTTGCACGAGCGTGGGCCGTACCCGGCACGCCCAAGCTCGAGCATCGCATAGGCGGACTCGAGAAGGAAGACACAACCGGTAATGTTTCATATGATCCGGAGAACCACATGCATATGGTTTTGATGCGGGCGGAGAAGGTCGCGCGGGTCGCCTACGACATTCCTGACCTCGAGGTATTCGGCGAGCCTGAAGGCCGCCTGCTCGTAATCGGCTGGGGATCAACCTACGGCGCGATTACGTCGGCGGTTGAAGAAATGCAGCATCGGGGCAAGTTAATCTCGAGCATTCATCTTCGATATCTGAATCCGTTTCCGAGTAATCTTGGAGAGATACTCGGCCGGTTCGATCGAGTGCTGGTACCCGAGTTGAATCTCGGCCAACTCGCGTTGTTGCTGCGTGCCCGTTACCTTGTGCCGGCGGTCTCGTTCGCGAAGGTCAAGGGCAAGCCGTTCAAGATTCGCGAGCTTACGGCGAAGATGAACGAGTTGTATGAGGATTGAGGTGAGACTAAACACAAAGGGGCGCGGGCACTAAACTCTGTGGCGTTGCCTGTCTGATTAGAGGAAAAAATATTATGAGTGCAAACGCAAACATTCCTACAAACGGCGGCAGCTCACCTGTGCCACCGGTGAAGTTAACGCGAAAAGATTTTGTTTCGGACCAGGAAGTCAGGTGGTGTCCGGGCTGCGGTGACTACTCGATACTCGCCCAGATACAAAAGGTCATGCCGGAACTCGGCATCAAGCGCGAGAACACAGTGTTCGTGTCGGGCATTGGTTGTTCAAGCCGCTTCCCGTATTACATGAATACCTACGGGTTCCACAGCATTCACGGGCGAGCGCCGGCGATTGCCACTGGCATCAAGGCCTCGAACCCTGAGCTGTCCGTATGGGTGATCACCGGTGACGGAGACGCGCTGTCAATCGGCGGCAATCATCTGATCCATACAATACGCCGCAACCTGGATATCAATATCATCCTGTTTAACAACCGAATCTACGGCCTCACCAAAGGCCAGTACTCACCTACTTCCGAGTTCGGCAAGAAGACAAAGTCGACTCCGTACGGCGTGATCGACTATCCGCTGAATCCGCTTTCCGTAGCGCTTGCAGCGGAGGCGACGTTTGTTGCGCGGTCAGTTGACACCTTCACTTCGCATCTTCAAATGACCGTCGAACGGGCGATGCATCACAAAGGAGTCTCGTTCGTCGAGGTCTATCAGAACTGCAACATCTTCAACGACCATGCATTCGAGATGTTCACCGAGCGCGGCGTCCGAGACGACGCGATGATCGAGATCGAACACGGCAAGCCTCTTGTGTTCGGCAAAGAGCACAATCGCGGAGTTCGTATGCGAAGCGATATGCACCTCGAAGTCGTCGAGCTGGGAAATGGAGTGGACGAATCGGGGTTGATCGTGCACAACGAGAAAGCGCCGGACTCCTATCTTGCCTACATGCTCGCCAGGATGGAGTCCCCGGATTATCCGGTTCCTATCGGCGTATTCCGCGACGTCACCAAGGCTACGTACGAAGATATGCTCGCGGGGCAGATAAAAACTGCGACCGAAAAGATGGGACCGGGTGACCTGGAAAAGCTGATCAACAGCGGCGACACCTGGGTCATCGAATAGGCTGCGGGTCGCCCGCGCCAGAAGCGCCACATCGGCTTCTAATTTGGCAATGTTGTCTGACTGGAATCACCGATCCAGCCATTGTATATTCTTCGCGCGAAAGCCAGGCTCAGACTGATAAGAACCTGGCGTATAGTTTGATCAAGGAGTACCGGCAATTCATGAAAGCTTATCGCTTGTTCCCGATCCTCACGCTGCTGCTTGTCTGTTCGTTCATCGCCGTCATTCGTGCTGACGACCAGGCTTACGACTGGGCTGACGACGCCAATCACATCGTAGCTTCCAGCACTAGCGGAACGGAAGTTCACCAATGGGAAGTCACCGGGCCCTGGGGCGGGGACGTCCGCTCGCTTGTGGATTCCCCGGCCGATTCGAATGTGCTCTACCTCGGCACTTCGGATGGGCAGATTTTTCGCTCGAAGGATGGAGCTCGCACATGGCAGCGGCTACGTCCTGGGTTGGAGCGCCGTGGACTCTCGATTGATCACATCGTCATCGACCCTCGCAACCCGAACACGGTTTATGCGGGCGCATGGGCGGTCGCGCGTGACGAGCAGGGCGGCGTGTTTAGAAGCGATGACGGCGGCGATCACTGGAAGTTGCTCGAAGGCACCAAAGGATTGTCCGTTCGTTCTTTGGCGATTGCGCCATCCGACTCGAACTTCCTGATAGCCGGGAGCGCAAATGACGACCCGAAGTTGAACGGCGTCTTTCGCTCGACCGATGCTGGAAAGAAATGGGAACGCATCTCTCCGGTCGGAGACAAAGAGATTCGCAATATCGAGTCGGTGGCTATCGATCCGCGCGACACAAACATAACGTACATTGGCACTTGGCACCTTCCCTGGAAGACTACCGATGCCGGGGCGAGCTGGAAGCAGACCGGCTACAAGGCCGTCGGTATGATTGATGACTCGGATATTTTCGGGATCTCGGTCAACCCAACGAATGGCGATCAGGTTTACATCAACGCCTGCAGCGGAATCTATCGCTCCGCTTCAGCCGGAGAGAAATGGGTGAAGATTCCCGGCATTCCATTCAGCGCGCGTCGAACCTACAAGCTGTTAGTGCACCCTTCCAACCCGAAGATAATCTTTGCGGGCACCAGCGAAGGCTTGTGGCGTTCGAAAGACGATGGCAAGAAGTGGATGCTGCTGACTTCAAAAACGCTCGTGATACGCTCGATCGTTGTCACGCGTGACAACCCTAACCGTGTGTTGATCGCTACAGACGATCTGGGCATTCGTACATCCGACAATCTTGGGGACGATTTCACCGACGCCAATGTTGGATTCATAAACCGTCACGTGCTTGCGATCATGCCGGACGCAACCGAGCGCGGGAGATTACTCGCGAGCGTCTTTCACGACGGCTCAGGCGGAAGCGTATTCTCCTCCGCCGACGGAGGCGAGTCCTGGCAGTCCGCGTCGCGCGGGTTAGCCGGACGCGACGTCTTCTCCTTTTATCAAATGCCTGACAACCCGAACGTGCTTTACGCAGGCACTAACACCGGCGTCTATCGCTCGAACGACCGCGGCTCGAACTGGTCATTCATTGGCGTTGAGCAGATTAAGACGGTTGAGAAAGCGCCTACTCGAAGCAAGAGACCTGCGCACAGCAAAACGTCTCGAAACAAACCATCCAAACGTGCCAGCGTCGAGTGGTCGCCGACCGCCGTCGGCCGGTACGAGTTAGTTCCGGCTTCGAAACATACATCGAGTCATAAGTCGAAGAAATCTGCTCAGAAGCCGTCGGCAAAGAAAGCGACGTCCAAAGTAGCGAAGGCGCCGAATAAGAAGCAGTCGACTAAGAAAGAGAAGCCGATGGTCGCAACAGGCCAACCTCAGCGGCGGCAAACGAGGAAGGAGAAGCCCAAAGCTCAAACCGCTCTTTTACCTGGATTCGTGCAGTTGACGAAGGAAGTCGATGACATCACCAGCTTCAGCGACGAAGGCGGACGTGTTGGCCTGCTCGCCGCGACGATGGACGGACTCTACCGCACGTTCGATGAATCGAAAGGATGGGAGCGGGTTACGATAAGCGGTTACGAATCGAATGGTCGCGTGTTTTCAGTTTCGACACATAAAGACACCCCACGAAAAGTTTTCGCTGGAACAAAACAAGGTTTGTTTATCTCGATCGACGGGTGCTCAACTTGGCAGCACGTAGACCGCGGACCCAGCGATATGTCTGTGAAAGCCATTGCTCAGGACCCGCGCGATGCTCAGTTGGTAATCGTCGGCACAAACCAGTACATCTTTCGCTCAACAAACGGCGGTCGCACATGGGTGCGGCGAGGAGGCGGGCTGCCCTCAGGGGATTTCACTTCGGTGGTGATCAGTCCTACGAATCCTGATGAAGTCTTGGCGTCGGAATATTCGAAGGGCGGAGTGTATCGTTCAACCGATAAGGGCTACATGTGGGAACGCATCGACGCCGAGCTGCCTTCGAACAGAGTGTGGACGCTCACATTCGATCCGTTCGACCGTGATCGCGCGTATGCAGGAAGCTTTTCGAGCGGCGTCTACGTGTTTACGATCCAGCACCGGGCGACCAACACTGCACAACAGTAACGTTCAACACCTAGGGGCGTCTCTCCGTGGCCGCTCCAGACTGATGACCCTTCGATTCCGGGGCGGCCACAGAGGGCCGCCCCTGCAAACCTCAACATGAAAATCCACGAATATCAGGGTAAGCAACTTCTGGCGAAGTACGGAGTGACCGTGCCTCGCAGCGTAGTAGTCAATCACGAAGAACAGGTCCGCGCGGCAGTCGAGCAGCTCGGGCTTCCGGTCGTCGTCAAAGCGCAGATTCACGCCGGCGGCCGCGGCAAGGGCGGCGGTGTGAAGCTTGCTCGCACACTCGACGATGCGATTGACATGGCGCGGACAATGATAGGGATGACCCTGGTCACTCATCAGACCGGCCCCGAAGGCCGCGAAGTGCGCACGGTCTTAATCGAAGAGGCCCTGAAGATCAAGCAAGAGTTTTACCTGGGCATCGTGTTGGATCGAGCCATATCGCGATTGGTTTTCATGGCTTCAGCAGCCGGCGGCATGGAGATAGAAGAAGTCGCCGCGCACGAGCCTGAAAAGATTCTCAAGGAAGCGATCGATCCAGCCGTTGGCCTGCAAGCTTTTCAAGCGCGCAAGCTGGCATTCGGAATCGGGCTTCCAAAAGAAGTTGTGGGCAAAGCGGTCAAGTTCATGACCGCCCTCTATCGCGCTTACGTTGATCTGGATGCCTCGCTCGTCGAGATCAATCCGTTCCTGCTCACCGAAGACGGCGAGTTGTACGCGCTCGATGCGAAGCTGAACTTCGACGACAACGCTTTGTTCCGGCACAAGGAGTACGCCGAGCTTCGCGACCTGAACGAAGAAGACCCGCTCGAGATCGAAGCGTCGAAGTATGATTTGAACTACATCAAGCTTGACGGCAACATCGGATGCATGGTGAACGGCGCGGGGCTGGCGATGGCTACGATGGACATAATCAAGCTCGCTGGCGGCGAGCCGGCGAACTTTCTGGACGTCGGCGGCGGAGCTTCTGAGGAGCGAGTCGAGAACGCGTTCAGAATTCTGCTGTCGGATAAGAACGTGAAAGCGGTGCTGATCAACATCTTCGGCGGAATCGTGCGGACTGATATGGTCGCGTCCGGAGTAGTCGCAGCGGCTCGCAATATTGGAATCAAAGTTCCTGTCGTCGTGCGCCTCGAAGGAACTAACGTCGAGAAGGGCCGCGAAGTAATCGAGCAGTCGGGACTCGGCTTCGTAACAGCGTCAGGAATGAAAGACGCAGCCGAGAAGGTGGTTGCTCTCGCTAGCTGACCTTAACCGAACGGCCTCTCAAGCGACGAGGCTTGACCTGTCAGCAGCTCTGCCCCGTTTTCATTGATCACCATTATGTCTTCGCATCGCACGCCGAACTCGCCCGGGATGTAGATTCCCGGTTCGTCGCTGAAGCTCATTCCCGCTTCGAGCTTAGTCTTGTTTCCGCGAACCAAATACGTCCACTCGTGGCCATCCATCCCGATGCCGTGACCTACTCGGTGCGTGAAGTACTTATAATCGGGACCATAACCGGCGTCCGTGATGACTTTCCTGGCCGCAGCGTCTACGTCTTCGCAAGCGACGCCGGGCCGCGCGGTTTTCAAAGCCGCAGCTTGAGCGCGCTTGACGATGTCAAAGACCTTGAGCTGCTTGTCACTTGGTTTGCCGAAAACCGTAGTGCGAGTTATATCGGATGAATAGTTTTCAACGCTGCATCCTCCGTCGACCAACACGATGTCGCCTTCGCGGAGCTTCTGCGGCGCTACTGTGCCGTGAGGCAGCGCTGAGTTAGCAGCGAATAAAACCAGCGCGCCGCCTCGCGCCCCGAGTTGCTGATGCGCAGCCGCAACTTTGCCCGCCAGCTCGTTGTGAGTCATTCCTTCTTTCAATGATTTCAACGCGATCTCAAATGCTTTGAGCGTGATCTGGTTCGCAAGCCTCATCAACTCGATCTCGTGAGCCGATTTGATTCGGCGGCAGCGAGCGGTCACCGGATCGGCGCTCGTGAGCTTCAGCGCGGGCG
>JADGNW010000452.1 GCA_017883315.1 Blastocatellia bacterium
AAGCTGCGGTCTGTCGAGCTATGGGTATGATTGCCGGCTCGCGCGCGACGAGTTCAAGGTGTTCTCGCCGGTGACCGGGACTGAGATCGACCCGAAGAACTTCGATCCAAACAGCCTGCTCGACGTGCCCATTCGACGCGCGGAAGACGGCTCGGATTACTGGCTGCTGCCGCCGCATTCATATGCGCTTGGAGTGACGATCGAGCGATTTCAGATTCCTCGAAGCGTGACGGCGCTTGCGATCGGCAAGAGCACTTACGCGCGGTGCGGGTTGATTGCTAACACAACGCCGCTTGAAGCGAATTGGTGCGGCCGGCTTGTGGTCGAGCTCTACAACGCGGCGAACCTCCCGGTGAGGTTGTACGCTGAAGAAGGCTTTATTCAGATTTTGTTTTTCGAATCGGATGAAGAGTGTGAGACGAGCTACAGCGATCGCGGCGGGAAGTATCAGGATCAGAGGGGGCTGACGCTGGCAAAGTTATGACGCCCCTCAAATCGGGATATGTGCTTATCGCTTAAGCTCATCGAGCAAGTTCGGATCGACAGTGGTGGCAATGACGAAGTACCACCAGTTCCTCCTTGCGGTCCAGCCGTTCGTTCGTGCCGCATCATCTCCCCACAGACATTTCTCGACTGGATGAGCGAGTGTTCTCATTAGATCGTCAGCGCGACGAAGGTCATCGGCGACCGTTTTCTTTTGCGCCGCCGGTGCAACAGCAAGTGCCTCTTCGATTAACTGCCTGGCGTCAAGATCGTTGAGATAGTCTTCGGCGCCCAAGCTGTACCCATCAGCGACGCTCTCGACGAATTGCTCCCAATCTCGAACGAGCCCCTCAAGCCCGCCGCTCACTACATGCTCAGCGGCTCCTCTTGTTTTCAAATAGACTCGAACTGGATCCACGGGATTCGCCTCACCGTCGCGCCTGGCGCCTGAAATACGCCTCCCCGTCATTGGGTTTGAAGAAGGTTCTGATCGTGCGATCGGAGTTGAACGCCACGAATGCTCCGCTCTTGCGGTCAAATCGTGTGGTGACGCCGTCTGCCTTCGTAACCTCGAGTATATCTGGGCCTGACCGCTGGTCCCGCAGAGTCTGAGCAAGAGCGAGGTAGTTGTCTATCGTTATCTTGCCAAACTCGGCGCCGTGCTTCTCGAAGTGTTCCTGAAGCCTCTGTCGCGAGGCAAAGCCAATTCGCGAATCCACAACCGACGGCTCATCGCCAAGAGGAGATGCTTTCGCGTTAGCGCTTAGACTCGACTTCGAGTTTTCACTCGCGGGACGGGCCGGCGCGCACGCCGCGACGGTTACTGCGAGCAGGATCGCAACCAGGCCAAGTTGTCTAAGACTGAAGGGTTGGGTTCGCAGCATCATTGTCTTGCAAAGCCTCGGTGTCTCGGGCCGTATTAGTCGGATATGCCTGTGCTGCCAAAACCGCCGTCGCCTCGAGAGCTTTGATCCAACTTCGCGACCTGAACCGCGACAGCTTCTTCGACTCGCTGAATGACGAGCTGCGCAATTCGATCGCCGCGCTTTATCTGAAATGGTTCGCGCTTTTCGGTGTTGATCATAACAATCGCTGCGGTAGCCAGAATCCACGCCCCGCGAAGCTGTGAGCTTCACAATTCTAGTTGATCCAAGACCAGAACTGGAAATTCCGAAACACGCTGCAAAGCCGCATCATTCGTCATGAACGCGTCACAGCCGGCGGCGAGTGCAGTGGCGACCTGAAGGGCATCGGGTGTCCGAAGATTGTATCGGGCGCGCAAGTCCGCAGCACTCGTCGCGGTCTTGATGTCGATGGGAAGTGTCTGGAAGTTGGCGGCGTTGATCAGCAAGTCACTGTATTGTTGCTGAAGTGCTGCGTCTCCCCGGCGAAGCGGGTGAATGAGAACCTCGGTGAGCGTGATGACCGAGGTGATGCCTTCGGGTCGACCGTTTGAAACGCGCTGGAATATCTCGGTAACGAGTCCATCGTATTGCGGGTGAGACTCAATGAAATAGATGATAGGCGACGTATCAAACCCGAGTTTGGTTACTCCCGCCAGTGCCTGGTCGAGTTTCGTCACGGGCGATGATCCCATTCCTTACGGAGTTCATTAACGTACTCCTGAGCATCGATGCCTTGCCAGATTTCCGCGCCGAGTCCGTGTAGCTCCATAAGGCTTCGTTTGTTTTTTTCTGGCTCATCAAGCGGTCTCGCTGCCAGGTCCTTGTTTACCATTTCGACTAGGTGCAAACGTTCTTCCCGCGGCAATCGCTTAACGAGCTGCTCGTAGATTTCCTTTGCGGTCATCGTTGCCATCGCTATTCACCTCGCCGCCATTGTACCAAACCGCGACGAACTTGTGGGATGTCTGCGCTCAGCGGCGCTCGTCCGATCTGCCGGTGCTTCCAAAGCCACCCTCGCCGCGCGACGTGTCATCGAGTTCACTGACCTGGACTGAAGTCGCTTCGACGACCTTCTGAATGACAAGCTGAGCGATCCGATCGCCACGTTTTATCTGAAATGGTTCGCGCTTGTCGGTGTTCAGCATTATCACCGTCAGTTCGCCGCGGTAGCCCGAATCGATCAGGCCAGGAGAGTTCACGCAAGCAATTCCATGCCGTGCGGCAAGCCCGCTTCGAATCATCACGAAGCCGCAGTAACCCTCCGGTATAGCCACTGCGACGCCGGTCGGTACCATTGCGCGTTCGCCGGGTTCGAGAACGCACTCGATCCGACTCGGTAGATCCAGGCCTGCGTCGCCCGGATGCTGATAGCGCGGCACCTGTAAGCTTTCATCCAGCATCCTGATTCTAAGTTCGATCATCGCGTCCTTCTCTCCAGCTCGCAAAACGTGAACGAGTATTGATTGCGATCGTCCGCTTCCTGTCGAGCAATCTCCACCTCTGTCCATTCCGCGCGGCCGATCTCAGGGAACACCGTGTCGGCGTCGGTGTCGGCTTCAACTCGTGTCACGTACATTCGATCGGCCAACGGCAAGGCTTCGCGATAGACTTCAGCGCCGCCCCCGATGAACGCTTCATTTTCCCCGCGCTCCTTCGCGAGCGCTACGGCTTCAACGACCGAGCGGGCAGTAAAACAGCCTGCCGGCTTGTACGAGTGATTGCGAGTTACGACGATCATCTGGCGTCCGGGGAGCGGCTTGCCGATCGACTCGAATGTTTTGCGGCCGACGATCAGGTGATGGCCCAGCGTCAGCTCGCGAAATCTCTTCATGTCGGATGACAGACGCCACGGCAGCCTGCCGTCTTTGCCGATGCCGCGCTTCTCATCCATCGCCACCAACAGAGAGATGATCACACCGCCACCTCAGCTTTGATATGTGGATGAGCCTCGTAGCCGACAAGCTCGAAGTCGTTGTAGTCGAATTCGAATATCGACCGCACCGAGGGAGTGATCTTCATCTGCGCAAGCTTGAGCGGCTCACGCTCGAGCTGAAGCCGCGCCTGCTCGAAGTGGTTCGAGTACAAATGCGCGTCGCCAAGCGTAAGG
>JADGNW010000453.1 GCA_017883315.1 Blastocatellia bacterium
AAGCAGCAAGCGACGGAGTGCTGGACCACGGTTGATGCGACTGACATTCCTGCCGGCGAAGCTTTCACTCAAACGTCGAACACGATGAGCACGTTTGCAACCAATCTCGCAAAGAGGATTGCCAAACTCGCCCTGCGCTTGCTGCCCGCCTACCCTGAAGCGGACTACAGGCCGCTCGATCAGATCACTGATGATGTTGCGATGAGGCTCGCGCGCGCAGCCTACCAGGATGAGAGCGAGTCCGGCTGCGGCTTCCTGAATTACTTTGACGAGGTGAAACCAACGGGCGAAATGATCCTCGATCTTGGCTGTGGCTTTGGCGGGAGGACGCTGGCGTATCAGCGGGTCACCGGCGGCCACTGTGTAGGACTGGAGATAGATTCGAGAATGGCTGCCCCTGCTTTGCGCTTCGCTCGATCTATCCAAGCGACGAGGGGAGCAACGGACGCTTCGTTCGCCGTGGGTGTTGGAGAAGCGCTTCCGTTTGCGAACGACAGCTTCGACGTCGGGTTGTCCTACGATGTGTTGGAGCACGTACAGGATCCCCAGAAGACGCTGGCAGAAGTCTGTCGCGTGTTGAAACCGGGCGGGTTATTCCTGGCAGTCTTCCCGCCCTACTTTCACCCGAAGGGCGCGCATCTCGAGGGCTATGCGTCTCGCCTGCCGTACGCGAACTTGTTTTTTCCTTCAAGGGTACTGTTGAGCGCGATCGACGAGTTGCTTGAGGAGCGAGGCGACGGTTATCAGCCTCAGCCGCTTCGCCCCGGTGACAGGTTATACGGGCTCAACGGACTAACGATTCGAAGCTTTCGCCGGATGTTGAACAGGTCGCAATTTGAGGTTTTGAGTCTCGAGTTTCTTCCGCTGCTCAACAAGATGATTCGTCAATACGACAAATGGAAGATGCAGTACTATGCATGGGTCTGTTATCCGCTGTCGCGCGTTCCGTTGTTGCGGGAGTTGTTTACCCACCGGGTTGTCGCGGTCCTGCGGAAGCCTCAGCGTCTTGAATCTCCGCGATGATCGCCAGCAGTTCGCGGAGCGTGATGGGATAAATAATCTTTGCCGTTGCGAGATCTGCCACGGTCTTGAAGTGCTTCTCGAGTGTGTCACGTTCCGTTTGAAGCTGACCGTCTGACCTCGCTGGATTGTCGAGTATTCACGATTCCTCGCGTCAAAATCTTCGACTGTTATCGAGTTGAATCCAGTCAATGGCTCAAGATCGACGCGAGCGCTGTGACTGAGGTTCAGCTCTTCTATGTTGAACTCTCCGCTCTCAGGCACCTGCCGAGGCCCGGTTACCTCAATCAGTCTTCCAGCCGATGCGCCGTCTGATATGACCAGCTCATAGCTGACTCCCGGGTACCACATCTCATCAGGCAGAACAAAATGCCCTTCGTTGTCCGCGAGCCCGGCAAATCCCGAGTGCGAGTCGAGAGCTTCAATCCATTTGTTCTCGTTCTATCAATGCTTTCCCGGAACACGGTCAACTCAGTCGCGTTATGGAGAGACGGCGTCGTCGGCGCGGCTCCGTTGCCCGGCGAATCAATAACCCTGAGCACTTGTCACTCTAAAGGGGCGTCTGCAAGAATAGAGCAAGGTAAATCTCAAGCAATGCCGGCACCGTAGTTCAAAGCCCCGTGCGGCCCCGAAACGCGCAGCTTCAATCGTAGATTGCGCGAGCTTGATTCCTACTCATCAGTAACCGAATGACTAAACCTCACGCAGCAAGGATCAATGGCCCGCCAGACCGGTTGTGGGCGATTCTGCTTTGCTTTTTTGCGTCCGGAATGAGCGGCCTGATTTATCAGGTCATCTGGGTGCGTGAGTTGGTGCTCGTGTTCGGCGCAACTACGTTTGCTGTGAGCACCGTGCTCACCGCTTTCATGGGAGGTCTCGCGTTAGGCAGTTATTATTTCGGCCGGCGTTCGGAAACAGTCGCGCGTCCGCTCAGACTCTACGGTTTGCTCGAGATTGGAATCGGCGCGTATGGGCTCGCGGTGCCGTTGATCTTCGCCACACTCCCAATTGTCTATCATTCGCTGTTGGGCTGGCTGCAACTGCCATTTTTTGCGCTTAGCATAGTTAGATTCGTGTTTGCGACGCTGGTGCTGATCGTTCCGACTGCGTTGATGGGAGCGACACTTCCTGTTCTGGCTAGCTTCTACTCGCGCGACGCTGCTCGAATTGGCTCTCGAGTTGGATCACTTTACGCGCTGAACACCTTTGGTGCGGTGGTCGGCGCAGCAGCCACCGGCTTTGTGCTGATCCCCGCCTTGGGAATGAACGCCGCGACTACAACAGCGGCAGCGATCAACATTTGTCTTGGTGTGGTCGCGCTTACGATATCTCGCAAAGCGGAATCTGCGCCGGTGATGCAAGCTACTACGGCGGACCCTGCGGACGGCCCGGTCTCACACAGGAGCGCGCGATCATCGGCCAGTGGTGTTAGTGGGATTGGTCCGAGACAGGTCACAGTAGTGGTCGCCGGCTTCGCTGTGAGTGGATTCGTTGCGCTCGCGTATGAGGTGATCTGGAGCCGCGTGCTCGCGCTGATAATTGGTTCGTCGGTCTACGCCTTCAGCATTATGCTGACGACCTTTCTGATAGGACTTGCGGCTGGAGCGACGGTGGCCTCGCGCGTAGCCGACAGAATTCGAAGGCCGGTGTTGCTGTTTGGAATAATCGAAGCCGCCGTTGGCGTCACGTCGCTGATGGGAGCTTATCTGTTCAACGACCTGCCTTTTGTTTTTGTGCAGCTTTATAGGTGGATTGACAGTACCTCGTTCGGGCTCCTCCTGTTTGCGCGATTCTTGATCGCAGCGTGTGTGATAATTATTCCGACGTTTTTGTTGGGTGGGCTGTTTCCGCTCGTGGTCCGCATAGTATCGAGCGGCAAACTCTGGCGAACGACCGGACGAACCGTGGGTGATGCCTATGCATCCAACACGGTCGGAGCAATCGCCGGCTCCTTCGCGAGCGGGTTCGTGTTGATTCCCTGGCTGGGATTGCTCGGCAGCATGAGGTTGTGTGTCGCACTCAATTTCGCCGTCGCGGGCGTTGCATTCCTTGTGTCGGGATATCGTCGCGACAAGAAATTGAATCAGCCAAAGCGAACTGTTGCTGCTACGCTGGGCGTCGCCGTCTCAGCGCTCCTCATCTTAGTTGTCGTTCTGATCGAGCCCCCGTGGGACCCGGAGGTGATGTCCAGCGCGGTTTATCGCTACGCGCCATCGCTTACCGACAAAAGCAGACAGGACCTGTTTGATTTTCTCAAGCGCGGTCAGGGAGAGACGCTCTTTTATAAGGAAGGCATCACCGCGACAGTCTCCGTTCAGCGCCAAAGCGGTGGGCGCGTGCTCAAAGTAAACGGTAAGCCTGAAGCTTCGACTGCCGGCGATATGCCGACACAAATCTTGATCGGCGCGCTTCCGTTGCTCGTGCGCGACCGAACCGACGACGTTTTGTTGATCGGGCTGGGTAGCGGCGTCACTCTGGGCTCGCTCGAACAGTTTCCAGTAAAGCGCGTCACTTGCGTCGAGCTTGAGCCGGCCGTGATCGAAGCGTCCCGGCAATTCGAGGACGTCAACAATCATCCTCTCGACGATCCACGCTTGAGGATGGTTTCAAACGACGGCCGCAATTTCATCTACACAACCGATCAGAAGTTCGACGTGATCGTATCCGAGCCTTCGAATCCGTGGGTGACCGGCGTGGCGAATCTGTTCACGCTCGAATACTTCAAACGCGGCGCAGAGCGATTGAAGGACGACGGGCTTTTCAGCCAGTGGCTTCAGATCTACGAGATGGCGCCCGAAGACGTGCGCACGTTGATCGCCACTTTCAGAGCTGCGTTTCCTCAGGTGTATTTGTTTCGCGGCGCCGAAGGCGACCTGATGCTGCTGGGCAGCAAGAGCGAGCGGCGATTGAATTTGTCTGTTCTCCAATCTCACTTCGACGATCCGAAGGTGGGCGCCGACCTCAAACGAATCAATACCACGAGGCCGGGCGATATTGTGTCGCGATTTTATCTCGGGCCTGCGGAAGTAACGACTCTCTCAGCGGGCGCGAAGCTCAACACTGACGACAACGCGTTGATCGAGTTCAATGCGCCGCGCCGGGTTGGCACGACCGAGGAAACAGTCGCGCGAAACTTGAAGCAGTTGCTTGCGTATGCTGCGTCGCCCGTTCCGTACCTCGATGGCGGCGCTGCGTTCCCGGGTGCTGAAGCCGGGCTCTTAACCGAAGCCGCGCTTGGCGCAACCAAGCGAAGCGACGAAGCGCGAGCGGAGCAGTTCGCGAGATACTCGCTCGAGTTTGCCGAGACGGCGCAAGGGTACGATGTACTGGGCGAGTTGCAATCGGCTCGCGGGGACGAAGCGGGCGCGATTCAGTCGTGGCAAGCGGCACTCCAGCTCGATCCAAATCATTTCTACGCTCTGCTGGATTTGGCCAAAGCCTTTCTGACCAAACAGGACCTCGCGCGGTCGGTGCCTTATCTGGATCGCGCAATTCAGATCGATCCGAACAGCGCTCGCGCGCATCATCTGAGAGGACTGGCGTATCAAGCCGCTGGTGATAGTGCGCACGCAGCGCTCGAGTATCGCAAAGCGCTTCCTGACGCGAAGTACACTCACAGCGTTCAGACTTACTATCTGAACTTCGGGACCGCGCTGATGCAGATTGGTTTGTATGAAGAAGCTGCGCAGATGCTGGAGGAATTCACGCGACTCTCGCCCAACGATTTCGAAGGGCACTTCCAGCTTGGCGCGGCATACGAGATACTATCCGAACGCTCGCTTGACGATGCGACTACAAGGCGGTCGGTAGAAGAGCTGAAGCTGGCGTTAGGGCTCCAGCCTAAGCACGCGATGTCGCATTACTATCTGAGCAAAGCCTATCGGCGGCTCGAGCAGTATGACTTGGCGGACGCCGAGTTCGAGTTGTATGAGCGCTTGTCGCCGTGAGGTCCAGCGTTGCTTGATGTTATCGCTCAGTAAATCGAATAGAACCCCAGAGCCTTTTAGACTAACTTTGCCACGGAGATCTTATGAAGCTGCCTTTCCCAACCAT
>JADGNW010000454.1 GCA_017883315.1 Blastocatellia bacterium
ATCGCTTCGCGCACGTGCTCGCACGCAATGGCATCGGTCGTGGCGGACGTCTTGCGATTCTCGCCAACAACAGTCTCTACACCCTGCCTGTCGATTTCGCTTGCGTGAAAGCCGGCGCTGCTCGAACGCCGTTGAATGCGCGGCTCTCGATGGATGAGCACGAGCATATGCTGCGCGAGACCGGCGCGCGAGTTGTGATATATGATCCCGAACTGGCCGACCGTGCCGAAGTGCTCGCGACGCGAATTGCCGGACTCACGATGCTGGGCCTGGGTTCGAATCGTTGCGGTTCTGACTTGCTCGTAGAAGCAGCGTCGGAGCCGGCAACTGATCCGCAGATTCCCGCAGAACCTGACGATGTAGTATTGACGGTCTTCACTTCGGGAACGACCGGGCGATTGAAAGCAGCAGAGCACACGCAGGCGAGTTACGCCGCGATGTGCAATAACCTCTCGACAAACTTGCCCGACATCCTGCCCGATGACGTGATGCTTCACGCGGCGTCATTGTTTCATGCGAGCGGCTGTTTTTTGCTGCCCTATTGGATGAAGGGCGCGGCTACTGCGGTCCTCGCCAAATTCGAACCCGCCGAGTTTCTAAACGCAATCGTGCGGTGGCGAGTGACTTCGACGCATCTGGTGCCGACTATGCTGGCGATGCTTTTGGGTCTTCCCGACATTGAGAAAACAGTCATGACGGTTCGAACGATCGTGTACGGAGCATCACCGATGCCGTTGCCGGTGATAAAGCGAGCGCTTGAGCTTTGGGGTCCGCGCTTCGTTCAGTACTACGGTCAGACTGAAGCGCCGATCTTTATCACGAAGCTGAGCGAAGAGGATCACGTCGGGTCTGGTGCTGAGCGGAGGTTGTTTGCGTGCGGAAGGCCTTCGGTCGATTGCGAGATTCGTTTGATCGACGACAAAGGCAACGACGTCGCGCCGGGCGAGCAAGGCGAGATTGCGCTGCGCGCGCCGTTTGTGATGAAGGGCTACTTCAACGCGCCCGATCTGAACGCCGCTACGTTCATCGAAGGCGGGTGGCTGCGCACTCGCGATGTCGGACGCTTCGATGAAGAAGGCTTTCTGTATCTGGTCGATCGCACATCGGACATGATCATCACCGGCGGCTACAACGTGTATCCTCGCGAAGTCGAAGACGCTTTGATGGCGCATCCGGCGGTGCTCGAATGCGCGGTGGTGGGCGCGCCTCACGAGAAGTGGGTTGAAGCAGTGACTGCGTTTGTGGTTTTGCGAGCCGACCGCGTTGCTACCGAAGATGAGTTGATCGAGTTCACACGCGAGCGGCTTGCGAGTTACAAGGTGCCCAAGTCGGTTCACTTCATCGAAGAGATTCCCAAAAGCGCAGTGGGTAAGGTGCTGCGCCGAGCGCTGCGGGAATCGCTATCGACGGCTTTGAATCACGAGCCATCCTGATCGCTTGGGAGAGATCGTCACTGTGCTATTATTGGCGCGAGGTGAATCTGAATGACAGCCGTCAACACAGGAACGGAAGTCACCGACGCATTGGGAGCCGAAGCGCAGGCATTTCGCCGAAAGCTAAAGCAACTGCTCGGTCGCTATGAAGGTCAGTTTGTTGCGATCTATAAGGGCCGCGTCGTAGGTCATGGACCGGACGATGAGGAGCTGGCGGAAGAAATGTACGAACGATTGGGAGATATGCCTTTCTATATCGCGCGCGTAGCGCGCCAACCCATCGTTTACGATCTGCCCTTACTCGGGAGGTAGTAGACAAAAGGGGGGTTACGATGCAGGAACAGACCAAGTCAACAGAAGAGCTGTTCAGACAGTTGGCGCCTGAAAGTCAGAAGGAGGCGCGGATGTTCATCGAGTTTCTGATTGCAAAACAGGAAGCGCGCCCTCGCCGGCAGCCGCAGTTTAATTGGGCTGGAGCGTTGACCGAGATGCGCGATCAATATTCTTCAGTAGACCTGCAACACCAACTTTTGAACTGGAGAAGCGAACCCGAATGAGGCTGCTCGTTGACACAAACATCTTTCTCGAAATTCTGTTAGAGCAGAACCGCGCCGAGGAGGCGAAGGATCTATTGCGAAAAGTGGACCAGCACGATTTCTTTATCTCTGATTTCGCGCTTCACTCGGTCGGTCTGATACTCTTGCGTCAACGAAAACCGGAAGTCTTCCGTCAGTTTCTCTCTGACTTGATCTCTAACGCAGGAATCATCCAGCTTGGCCTTTCTCCGTCGGAGATGGAAGAAGTCATCCAGGCGGCAGCAAGTTTCCGACTCGATTTCGACGATGCTTACCAGTACGCCGTAGCGGAACGGTACGGGTTAGCCATCGTTAGCTTCGACGGCGATTTCGACCGTACCGCCCAAGGCCGCATCCAGCCAGTAGCAGTAGTCTGAAATCCAGTTTGACTGGAGACTGTCGAATTTAGCTGCTACTGCTATGTTGTTCACGCGTAGGCTGAGATCTCCCGTCTCAAAGCGTCTCGAACCCGAAGAGCCGCACTCGTGGGCGCCGCGATCCATAGTTCGCGCGTTCGTACCAGAGCTCGACGCTCTCGATCGATCTGTCTCGGCCTGCGAGTTCGATGTTGCGAGTCGAGCCGTCCGCGCGAATCCTCTGACGGACCTGGACCTCTTCGCTGCTGCCATTGGAATAGTGAACCACGACGTGACGGAATTCGATCGCGGCGTAATCTACTCGAATCTGGAGAGCCGGAATCGTCCCTCCGATCTCCCGACTTTGATCTTGTCGTGATCCGCTGCTCCATCGACGTGCGCCTCGCCGAGATATACCCAACCTCTCGCGAATGAGGACGGGGCAAAACTTAACATCAACAGAATCGCCGTCATCACTGGAAAGAATCTTCTTGAGGTCATTGACCAGTCTCCTTCTTCTTAGAGTAAACTCGCGCGGAGCCATACTATTTGCTGTTCTCGATCGGCAAACGGCGGTCCTGCAATTTCGAGCTTGCCACAAACGGGCGTCTGTTAGACATTAAGAGCTCCCAGAGCTAACAGGATGATACCGCCTATGACGCGTTCCATCTCTCTGAAGCAATTGTTACCACCGGCAGTTTTCACGCTCTGGCTGTTGCTTGCCGGGCTCGCGCTAGTTCGTACCCAGGCATCGGTCACCGCGCAGAACGATGACAACTGCGTTGCTTGCCATCGCCGGCAGAAAGACAACGCCGGCCAGGTCGTGACGATCTTCCAAACGAGCACGCACGGTCGCGCGGGTATCGGTTGCGACCGCTGTCACGGCGGAGATCCGGCGCAAGCTGAAAAGGCGAAAGCGCACGCCGGCCACTTCATCGCCAAACCTGACACCGCCGCCACGCTCGAGATGTGCGGGCGCTGTCATCGCCAGCCGCTCGAGTTCTTCAAGGGCAGCCGCCACGTTGCGGCTCGTCCGAATGCGGCGCGGCTTGATTGTGTGGAATGTCACGGCGTGCATGCGATCGGCACGGCTTCCGAATCGTTCCGCTGGACTCAGTTCTGCGCCGGCTGCCACGGGCTCGAGTATTTGCCAGCCTTGCCGCGACCATTTCAGGATATGCTCGCGCTGGCTGATGATCTAAGCGACGGGCTTCACCGGCTTGATCGGAAGGGCGGCGCCAAACCGGAGTTGATCCAGCGCCGGAAAGAGATTCGCCATATGATCTCTGAGCTGGTGCACCAGACTGATACAAAGGGTGGAGTCGAACGGATACCTCGCATTTTGGAATTAGGCGAGACCTTGAGGCAACAGATCGCGTCGGTAGAGAAACGGTAGCAACGCCATTTTCTTTGCGATGCCGGCGGCAACACAGGCGGGGTGCATCACACGCTCGAGTATTGGCCCGAAGAGTCGTAGTCCGATCGTTGTAGCGGGTTTGCGTGGTTCTCCGCGGCATCCCTCGGAGCTTTCAGGCGGCTTCGGCCGGGCGTAGCATCTCGGCGTGCCCGAGCGATTCCGTAAGGTTACCCACCGTGTTGTTCACTCCACTGTGAATTCACTTCATTTGCTGTTCAGGATTTGAGCGATTTGATTGCGATAGTTCTGAATATCTGGTCTGCGCAAGTAACTTTCGTAGGCTTCCTTGCCCCATTTCTGCTCGAGACCCGCGCACAAGCTATCTGCCTGTGACGCATAGTCCCGCGCTGCGGATTTGTTTCCCGCTAATTCGCTCGCGCGCGCGGCGATGAGCAAGGCGCGCCATTGTGAGTCCTGCTGTCCGGATTGCGCAAGCATTTTTTGCGCCTCCAATGCATTTTCCAGAGCGCCTTTCGAATCGTTTGCGATCAGTAATACCTCGGCGAGCGCCAGCAGCGCGCTTGAGATCAGTTGCGGAGAGTTCACTTTTTTCGCCATGGCGACGGCCTCTTCGCACAACTTTCTGCCCACTTGAGGCGGGCCCGAAAAGGCTTCCGCACGACCTATACAGTACTTGGCTTGAAGCGTCACATCTGGAAACTGCGAAGCAGACACGTCCAGGGCAAGTTGAGCATTCTTTTTAGCTTCGGGGTAGTTACGCTCGCTCAAAGCCATCTGTGCCCGGCTCAGGTGTACCCAGGCCAGCGCTGCCTTGTAGTTCGCCCCAGGCTGGTTGGCGATCTCAAAAGCCTTATCGAGCGCCGCGCGCGCCTCCGGGTATCTCCCCAATTGCCAGAGAAAGTTGCCGCGATTCATATGATCAAAACCGAGCTGGACTTTCGCACCTTGCGCCTCATCAATTTTGACCTTCTCGTCCAGATGGCTAAGCGCCTCGGGATACATTTCCTGACCGAAGCCTCGCAGCAGGGCCAGGTTCATGTGTGAATCACCCAGGCTTGCCTGATCGCCCGAGTCCCGGGAAAGTTGGAGTTGCTCCTCGAAGTACTTGAGGGCGGTTGCGTCCTCGCCTTTGTCCTGATAGGCGCGTCCCAGCACGGTCAACGCAATCGAAGTCTCTTTGCGGTAGCCTCCGGGTTTGTAGAACTTCAGTGCTTCCTCAAGCTGGGATATGGCTTCGTCGTTGTTACCCAATTGTTGGTTCAACCTGCCCAGAGACAAAATAGCCCTCACCTCACCGCTCCGGGATTTATCCTGTCGGGCTAGATCGAGCGCTTGTCTGAAGTACTTACCGGTTTCGTCAAAGTCTCCTCGACTCATCAGCGCCAAACCAAGATCTATCAAACCCTGGGTCGCAATGTTCTTGATGTTGCTGGTCTGCGCAAGGTTTATGGCTTTGGCTGCCAACTCCTCGGCCCGGTCGATGTTCCCTTCATTGCGTGAGACGAGACTCAGTTGCAACTGGGCCCTTACAAGCTGGTACTTGTTGTCGACGTTCTTCAAGACCTCAAGCACTTGTTCCAACTGTGCCCTGGCTTCAGCAAGTTTCCCGTAACGGGCGAGCAGCGCGCCACGCTGATAAAGCACTTCGACCCGTCCTTCGTCATTGGACATGGTCTGATAGAGCTTCTCAGCTTCTTTGAATGCGATGTCTGCATTAGCTGAATCCTGGCGTCGACTATAAAGGACTGCCAGTCGCAGAAATCCCGTCGGCGATTGCGGGTCGCGTTTGGTAGCCTCCAGGTAGGACTCTATCGCTTTGTCCAGGTTCTCGTTCTTTTCA
>JADGNW010000455.1 GCA_017883315.1 Blastocatellia bacterium
CGAGCGTTGATGTTGTAGCGATCGACTTCGACTTCCTGCGCCGACGCGACTACCGCGAAAGCGAGGACTATGAAAAGAGCCGGGACGAGTCTTTTGAGCATCAGATCAAACCTTCTATTACTACTTCAACGTATCGCGTACAAGTTCGTGAATTGCTTTCAGTTTCTCGAGCAGTGGCTCGAGCCTGTCGAGCGGTAAGCTGTTCGGCCCATCCGAAAGCGCTGTCGCCGGGTCGTCGTGCACTTCCATGAACACGCCGTCCACTCCGCAAGCCACGCCCGCTCGCGCGAGATATTCTATGAACTCAGAATCGCCGCCGCTTGCCGCACCCAGTCCGCCCGGCCGCTGAAGACTGTGCGTCACATCGTGAACGACCGGATAACCGAATCCTCGCATGATCGGCACCCCGCGAAAATCAACAACCAGGTTGTTATAGCCGAAGCTCGTGCCGCGCTCGGTGATCATCACTCGCTCGTTGCCTTGCGACGTAGCTTTCTCGATCGCGTGCTTCATATCTTGCGGCGCCAGGAACTGACCCTTCTTGATGTTGACCGCGCGACCCGAGCGCGCGGCTTCAACGATCAAGTCTGTCTGTCGTGAAAGGAACGCCGGAATCTGGAGCACGTCGGCCACTTCGGCAGCGGCTCGAACTTGAGCGACTTCATGAACGTCGGTGAGTATGGCCACGCCGGTATCGCTTCGAACGCGTCCGAGAATGCGCAGCGCTTCTTCGATTCCGAGCCCGCGATGCGCGTTGATAGAAGTCCGATTCGCTTTATCGTAAGACGACTTGAATATATAAGGTATGCCCAGCCGTGCGGTAATCGAGCAAATAGCCTGAGCCATCTTGAGCGCGTGAGACTCGCTTTCGACCAGACACGGGCCGGCGATCAGGAACAGATCTCCGCCGCCAACCTCGACGCTTCCAACTTTGAAGGGTTTGACTGCGACAGGCATAAATGAAACGCTATTCTACACGGCGCTGGTTGGAAATTGAAAGAGAGAGGCGCAGCGCCCTGACCTTGCAGATCGATTATGGACTTCGGCAAACTCAACACCTTGTCCTCTTAGTTACGAGAGGTTTCAGAGCCATGTTATAGTCATCATCGAGGCGGGCCATAATATGTACGACGAGCTAGAACAGAAAATGCGAGAGATAATTTGGAGGAGATGGACTTCAGGCGAATATCCGACACTTGATGACCTCCATCCTAACGTATATACCGGTGAGATTTATGATGAGCTCATCGAATCAGGTGTTGATGTTCCCAAGGGGGTGATGGAACAAATACTAAAGTCCTGGATGTCACAGGGCTATATAAGAACAAAAGCAATGGGGGCTGGCCCCGGCGAGAAACAATGCCATGGAAGTATGAAAATCGTTGCGGTATATGAATCCCTGGGAAGGTCCTGATTTGATTGTCGGACTCACTATCCTCGGAGGTTCGGCTATCAAGCAGGTCATCGTTGATGAGTTCAAGCAAGCTCCGCCAGCGCGGCCTTTCGATCAACGTCTTTCTCCAATTCTCGATTGAGCGACTGTAGCTCGGTGTAAGCCGCCTCAACCGCTACGAAGTCGCTCGACGAAGCCGCCAGCACGCGTTCGAGTTCAGCTTTTCTCGCTTCCGCAACCTCGATTCCCTTTTCCAATTCTTCAAACTCGCGCCGCTCCTTGTATGAGAGCTTGCGCGCGCCGGCGGATGTTCCGGGCGCGGGCCGTGGGACGCTCGTCTTTGCTTCGATGGTTTCAGCCGCCCCTGGCTGGCGAACTTCGAGAAAGGCGGTGTAGTTGCCGGGATACTCCCTGATTCGTCCGCTTCCTTCGAAGCGAAAGATGCTCTCCACTGTGCGATCGAGGAAATAGCGGTCGTGACTGACGACAACCAAACATCCCGCGAAGGAGTCGAGATATTCTTCCAGACGCACGAGCGTCTGAATGTCGAGATCATTCGTCGGCTCGTCCAGCATCAGAAGATTCGGAGCGCCCATCAACACTCTGAGCAGGTACAGACGACGCTGCTCACCCCCCGACAGGCGCGAGATCAGATCGTATTGCATCGCCGGCGGAAAGAGGAACTTCTCAAGCATCTGGCTCGCGGTGATCACCTGTCCATCGGCCGTCTCGATTCCTTCGGCGACTTCGCGGATGTAATCAATTACCCGCTCGGAGCCGTTCAATTCGCGGTTGTCCTGATCGTAGTACCCGATGACGATCGTCTGCCCTCGATCAACGCGGCCCGCATCAGGCTCGATGCGCCCGGCGATTATGTCGAGCAGAGTTGTCTTGCCGGAACCGCTCGCGCCAATGACGCCAATGCGATCATTGCGCTTCAAGGCGTAGCTGAACGTTTTGATCAGGTGCTTGCCGTCGTAGGACTTTGATATGCCGTCGAGTTCGAGGATCTTCTTGCCCATCCGGCTGAAACCTATCGAGATGTCCAGCTCGGGTTTGGTTGTTCTGGCAGGTTGTTTCTGCAGTTCTTCGGCGCGTTGGACGCGGGCCTTTTGTTTCGTGGAGCGGGCCTTTGCGCCGCGCCTGAGCCAGGCGAGTTCGCGCCGAGCCAAAGCTTCCTGCTTCTCACCGGCGACCGCGTCCTGAGTTTCCTGCGCCTCTTTCTTTTCGAGATAATAAGCGTAGTTGCCGGCAAAACTCTGCACGCGGCCTCGATCTATTTCGAGTATGCGATTGGTGACGCGATCGAGAAAGTAGCGGTCGTGAGTGACCAGAAGAAGCGCGCCCGCATAGCGCGCAAGATAAATCTCAAACCAAGCAATCGTATCGGCGTCCAGGTGGTTAGTCGGCTCATCAAGGATCAACAGGTCAGGGCGCGAGACCAGCGCGTGAGCGAGCGCGACTCGCTTACGTTCGCCGCCGGAGAGCGAGCCCATCCGCGCACCTGTATCGTTGATGCCGAGTTGACTCAGGACGGTCTGAGCGTTTGTTTCCAGGTTCCAGGCGCCTGCCGCTTCGAGTTGATGCGCCAGCGTTGCAACCCGATCAAGTATTCGTTCGTTCCCCGGGTTCAAAGATAAATCGTGGCAAGACATTTCGTAATCTCTCAGCAACTGCATCGCTTCGTCGCTGGCGGTGAAGACTGCATCGAGCACCGTCTGGTCCGGATCGAATATCGGGTTCTGCGGCAAGTAAGCCACGACGCGCTCATTGGCGATGATGACGCGGCCTGTCTGGGGTTGTTCGTGTCCGGCGATTATTCGCAGGAGGGTGGATTTGCCTGAGCCGTTCAATCCTATGAGGCCGACTTTATCGCTCTCATCGAGGCCAAACGTCACGGCTTCAAACAACTGCCTGGGGCCGTAACTCATGGCGATGTCTTCGAGAGAGATGATAGTCATTGCGCTAAAGCTGGCTAGTCGAGTAAGGCTCTCTTATCGCGAGTTCGCTATTGTCTTTTCATCTGAGGCGTCAAACACTTCCTGCACCCTGCCAACATCTCCACTGACGAGTCGCACTTTGATCCCGTGCTGGTGGAAGGAAGACCTCGTGAGGATGTCCTTAACTATGCCTCGCGTTAGTTTGGCTGTGCCTTGATCCTTTTTCAGAATAATATCTACCTCGACTCCGGCGCGAACGTTCTTTCGGTGTTGACCATTCATCGAGCGAACCTCCTCACTTGGGACTGATCGCTCCGCCGGCGGGCCAGGTCGTATCGCCGACTCGCTTGAGATTCATCTCGAAGAAGCGGACGGGCTCCTTGCCGGGCATGATCCGGTCACCGACCTCCCGCCACGCGCCATCTTTGACGACACACGTATAGCGGATCGTCATCTGCCCCGCGGGGATCTCCCACACGTAGCCATCGAGCGTGGGTTTAAGCGTGAAGTCGCCGGCGTTGCCTTGCGCATAAGAGTGCAGAGTGTAAGCACGCGTGGCCGGGTTGTAAGAAATAGTACCGAACGCGTTAAAGGTGACTTTGCCATCCGCGTCGTACCCTCGACCTTCGATGACTTTCACCGAACCGTCGAGGAAGGGTCCGATCCGTTCAGTCTGGGTGATCGTGTGCTTCTCGCCGGACGCCAGGATGGTCCACGCGGGACCTCTCCAAACGCCGTCCATGAACGCGAGGGGGACCATAGCCTCGCGCTGCGCCGCAATGACTGTTGCCGGGTCCGGTCGCCCTTGCCCTAAAGCAGCCAGCGATACTCCCGCTGTCATGAGCAGGAACGCAAACGCCGCGATTCGATGTCTGATCATTTTCTTATTCTCCTTAGAATGTGCGCGCCGCTTCATTCTTCTTCCGCAATGCCCTTCTCCGCAAAGAAGTCCCGAAAGAACTCCGCCGCCGGTTTCCCGGCGATAGTGTTGACGTGATGATTCATCCGGTTACTCAGCGGGCAAGAGATCCGATAGCATCACGACCCTCACACCGGCCACACTCTTGAATCCACCGTCGTTCGTTAGAAAAGAATCGCAATGCTCGATCGTTGCCGTGGCCCAGTGAATTGCGTCTGGCAGCTTCAGCGCGCTAGTGGCGCGGATACCCGCCGCGGCTTCGAGGATTTCGCGACTGACCGCGCTGTTGCGCAATGAATCGCTCGGCAGCAAGAAACGACGGTAGGCCTCTTCCAGCTTAGCGTTGCGGTCGCGTTTCGGTTTGACCAATACCTCAGCCACCGTCAACTCGCTGGTCACCGCGATAATCTCTCCCTCGGTTAGTGCTTGCAGCAGCGACTTGATCGGAGCCGCGTGGGTCTCATAACCTTCGACGGCATAGATAATGATGTTAGTGTCGAGATAGACAGTTGTTCCCAACTGCTCGGTCAGTTGTCCCATGCGTCACGCTCTTGACGGATGAACTCATCTGCTTCTTGTGCGGTCACAAAGCCGCCGCGCCCTGAACCGAACAACGCGAGATAGTCGGTGCGCTTATTCTCTTCCTCCGGTTCGACCTGCGAATGAGATGCTTCGGCGGTTAGTGAATCCTGCAGATCCTTGATGAGTTCTACGCGTTCGTCTGGAGACAACTCCCGGGCTTGTCGTACAAGAGATTGGATATGTTCCGTTGACATGGTTTTGTGCCTCAGTCTCGTCCATCATAACAGTCGGCGCATACGCCGGTCATCAGTGTAGATAAATGCCACTCAGCCAGCTTGAAATCTTCTTCGGTGGATTCGTGGCCCGCCGCGTTGCGGTATTCGCCGTAGACCAGATATCGACGCTCGCCGGACTTGTTACCTTCGGCAAGACTCTCAGTGACACGCTTGATCAATTGCAACCTCTCTTCGGGCGACAGTTGCTGAACTTGATTCATGATGATCTCTAACTGTTCGGATGCCATCGATTCAACTCCTTCGGTCGAGCCGATTATACGTCAATCCGACGTTTTCGACAGCTTCAGCGCCGCCAAATAGTTCAACGAAGTGAGGCATTCCGCAGGCACGTCGGCGCTGTCGATAACTTTGACAGCCGGGTTGTTAGATTGAGCGTTGAGCACCAAGTAGAAGCAGTAGTTTGGCAACGCGCGACTTTGCTTCCATTCGTTCTGCGTCAGGAAGAACGACAACCTTGCGCCTGATTGGCGTGCAGCCTTCACTTCGATGAAGCGCGGCGTGCCGTCCAGTTCGCAAGACTTGATATCGTAGCCGCGGCCCGGCTGACCCCAGACTGCCTGAACCGCATCCTCTGGGTTTGGGTGGCCAGCTTCGCGTAGTCGCCGGCGCTCGGACTTCAATGCGATGTCCTGCGCAAGTCTACCCAGGCACCGGCGTTCGATGTCGCGTTGTGCGAATCGCTCCTCGTCCACTACGTCGAATTCTGTATCTTCGGTGGCGTGCTGGATCTTCGGCGTGATCGATTGCAAGCCACTTAGCACTTCAGGCAGCGGGATGACCACCGGTGGCTGCGCGGGTAATTTCAAACGCACCAGCATCCAGCAGAATGAATGTGCGTCAATGAGTTGTGCGTCGGCCACGCCTGCCACGTTGCGGAGCGCTTGTTTAACCGCTAGGAGCCCGTCATTGTAGCGAGAATAGTTTTCCCATGAGCAGTGGCGCGCCGTGACAAGATCGATCTCAAGCAGGCGCAGCGCCTTGTCGAACGTTGTTGGCGCAATCGGCATAAACCGGTTCCAGTCCTTAAGAAAGAACAAGTATGCTATTAGGTCGTAGCGGTTGCCTGCGAGTTTGCGGAACCTCTCAAACTCTTCCTTGTCAGTCGCACTACCCTTAAAGAAGTCAAAGAACCACTGCTCAAAACTACGGCGAACAGACTTGTCAGTCCTAGCGTCTAGGATGGGGCGATGGGAGAGCTTCTTGTGCCCGAAACGATTCTGCCATGCGACAAGGTTGTTCCGGAGGTAGGGTGCAGGTTCCTGAATTTCGATTGCCCCGATGACC
>JADGNW010000456.1 GCA_017883315.1 Blastocatellia bacterium
AGCGACGTGGCGGTCGAGGACGAAGACGGCGAGCTGCTGCCGATCGAAGATTTGTTGCCCTCGCCCAATGCCGGGCCGGAAGCGCTCTACGTTCGCAACGTGCTTCTTGATGAGTTGGAACTTGCGCTCGACGAACTGCCCGACGAGCAGCGAGAAGTATTCGTCGCTCACGAATTGGAGGGGCGCAGCTTCAAAGAGTTGTCGGCAGAAAGCGGTGTGAACGTCAACACGCTGCTCTCGCGCAAGCGCTACGCGGTGCTTCATCTGCGCGAACGATTGCAGAGCATTTACGACGAGTTTACGAATAAGTGAGGAACACAACATGAGAAATAGATTTAGGGACCTGACGAGAATGACGAAACTGATGATAATAGCGCCACTGGCGATCCTTGGGATGGTGATCTTCGTCTTCTTTGGTGGCGAAACAGTGATGCTCTTGTGGAACTGGCTGGCGCCGGCGCTATTCGGATTGCGGGAAGTCACCTTCTGGCAAGCACTCGGACTGCTGGCTCTGTGTCGAATCCTGTTCGGAGGCTTTGGCTTCAGTGGTGGTAATCGCTCCGGTTCTCGATGGCGAATGGAGAAGCGAGTACGCGAGAGAATCCGTGAGCGAATGGGCGAGCGCTGGGAACAGATGACGCCCGAGGAGCGGGAAAGATGCCGCCCGGGGTTTCGTGATCGCTCGGGGCGCACGTCACCGCTGGATTCGAACCCGAGTGCGTGATCGCAGGCAGGCTAGCGTGGCCGACGCTCGGATCATGAGGAGCCCATCTTGATCCACCAACGAAGAAGCGATAGCACGCGACTCTTACTTCAGGAGAGAATGAAATGACAATGAGCACCATCGACGAGTCACAACGCAAAGCTGCGAGAGTCGCGGGATTTACTTGCCTATTCGTGATGGCGATCGTGGTCTTTGCTAATTTTGGTATTCACGAACGTCTCATTGTCGCGGGCGATGCTGCGGCAACCGCTCGGAATATCATGGAGCACGAACGACTGTTTCGTATCAGCATCGCCTGCTATCTAATTTACGGCGCAGGCGTTGTAGTGCTACTCACAGCGCTGTTAGTAATCCTCAAGCCAGTAAGTCGGGGACTTGCTTTGCTCGCGGCATTCTTCAGGCTGGTATATGCCTTGATGTGGGTTGTTATGGCGCTCAATCTTTTTGACGTTCTGCGGCTCTTGAGTGGCGCTGATTACTTGCGAGTATTTGAAGCAGATCGGTTGCAGGCCCTGGCGAAGCTAGACTTCAACGCGAGTTTCGACGCGTATTACGTTGGCTTGCTGTTTTGGGGATTGGGATCCACAGTTTGCAGCTACTTGTGGTTTAAGTCGAAATATATTCCTGGAGCATTGGCTGCCTGGGGAGTGATCTCGTCAGTATGGTGCGCGGCGTGTGCTTTCGCTTTCTTCATTTTTCCCGACTTCGCCAAGGTAGTTAACCTGTGGTGGTTCGATTCGCCGATAGGTATATTCGAAATGGCATTGAGTTTTTGGCTTCTGTTTAAGGGACTAAGGCCATCTGGGATAGCTGAGCCCGATCGAGCGCAGGCCGGGGGTTGAAACTCTTAGAGGAAACTCATGAAAGCTATCGTTTATCACAACTATGGATCACCTGATGTTCTTCAATGTGAAGAAATTGAAAAGCCGACGGCTGCCGACAATGAAGTCTTGATAAAAGTTCGCGCGGCTTCCGTCAATCCACTTGACTGGCACTCGATGAGAGGCAAGCCGTACTTCGTTCGCATAATGACCGGGCTGCGCAAACCAAAGGTCACACGACCAGGCGTTGATGTGGCGGGCCAGGTCGAAGCGGTCGGCAAGAACGTAACTCAATTCAAACCAGGCGACGAAGTGTTCGGCGCGTGCCGTGGAACCTTCGCCGAGTATGTGTGTGCTATCGAAGATAGATTGTCACTGAAGCCGGCCAACATATCGTTTGAGGACGCAGCAGCCGTACCAGTGGCGGCAATCTCTGCCCTTCAGGGTCTTCGGGACAAGGGACGGATCAGCCCCGGCCAAAAGGTTCTGGTTGATGGCGCGTCTGGTGGTGTGGGTACGTTTGCGATCCAGATTGCCAAATCGTTCGGGGCTGAAGTCACTGCGGTGTGCAGCACGAGGAAAGTAGACACGGCGCGATCGATTGGCGCAGACCATGTCATTGATTACACTCGAGAAGATTTTACGAAAAGTGGGGAGCGGTACGACCTGATTCTTGCTGCGAACGCACATCATTCGATTTTCGATTACCGGCGTGCGCTGAGTCGGGACGGAGTTTATGTCATAGTTGGAGGTGGTGGGATTCAAATGCTCCAGGCGATGTTGCTGGGACCATTACTGTCACTGATTGGGAGCAAGAAGATGCGTCTCTGTTCAGCGAAGATAAAAGAGAAGGATTTGGCTCTTCTGAAAGATCTTCTTGAAGCCGGGAAAGTTGTACCCGTCATAGATAGACGTTATCCGTTTAGCGGCGCGGCTGAAGCTCTCGGTTATCTTGGAGAAGGGCATGCGAAAGGAAAGGTAGTGATAACTGTGGAACACTATAACGACACCTAAAGCGCTGCACCCGGCTTTGCTCCGCTGCGCTTGGCAAAGCGGGTGATCGCCAACGTTAAACGCTGTGACACTCAAGATAGTGCCCCACCCCTTCACTGGCCACCACCCAAAGACCAATAAAATAGGCAGGGTTTCGGGCTACGTTTGACGAGTCTCGATACATCCAAGACCAGGGGTTCGAGCAGCGAGGCATAGACGTCAAAACGAGCATCCCGCAGCTCAGCCTCCTGATTTGCTTAAGCGAACCACTCCGCTTAGAATCAAACAGCACTGGAGTTCTCAAATGAGTCTTAGAGTTGTACGAGCGTCGCTTGCTGCTGTTCTGACAACAGCGCTTTTGATAACGCTGCTTCCACCAACTCGCGCGGACTCAGGAACTACTCAAACACAGAATCCGACTTCGCGCGTCCGACGCGGTAAGAACGGCGAGCCGGCTAAAACTCCCGACAGCCAGGACTCGACGTCGGATGAAAACCCCACTCAGAGTTCCAATCCAAGCTCCAATCCGGGCACGAACTCCGAATCGTCGAAGGCAGCGTCGACCGATCAATCGAAAGACCAGCAGCCTGCGAAATCGAAGGATACACCTACACAGACGGCAAAGCAGTCAAACCCGGATCCACTGCAAGGCTCCACCGAGCCGAAGCACGAGCGCAACGCTCCCGCGTTTGACCGTCCGCCGCTTGGAGCTCAGAGCCAGAGGACTGGAAGCGGTCGCGACGTGAATGCTGGTGGCCCGCCACAGACCAATTCGCAGCGCCCGACCTATTCGCGCAATGACACGGTTCGACAGAACGGCTCGCGCCAGTATCCCCAATATCCTCAAGATCGGGGGACTTCAACTTCTACAGGAGCCGATCAAGGAGGGTCTACTGAGTCATCGACCGGAGGCAGTGTTGATCCAGTACGAACCGACCGTTCGGGCGGAGCGCCGCCTGTGCTGCGTCGTCCTACAGACTCACGCAACGATGGGCCGCCCCAAAGCTCGCGGCCTCCTGTGCTTCGCCGTCAATCGGATTCTCAACCGCCCGACGAGAGTAGTTCTCCTGAAGTCAAGGTTGGAAAACCCTACCCGTCCAATCAGGGAAGCGGCAGTCAGCAACAACAGACCGGTGAAGACGACGTCGTCAAACTTGAGTCTACCCTGGTCAGTCTCCCGCTTCTTGTGAGTGATCGGTCCGGGCGATACGTCCCGCAACTGAGCGCAAACGACTTCTTACTCTACGAGGACGGAGTTCAACAGAAGATCGCTTCGTTCGGCAGCGAGGAAGTTCCATTCAACGTTGTCCTCTTGCTCGACGTGAGCCCGAGCGTGGCTGGAAGCATCAAGGACATTCAGGACGCCGCTATCGCCTTCGTTCGTCAGTTGCGCGATCAGGATCGCGTGATGGTCGTATCGTTTGATCGCAACATCCATTACCTGAGTGACTTCACAAGCGATCGCCGTGAGCTCGAGTTTGCGATTCGCAGGACGAACACGGGCGGCGGCACCAGCGTTTACGACGCCGTTTATGAAACAGTAGATCGAAAGCTCCGCAACATCGAAGGACGCAAAGCGCTAATCCTCTTTTCGGACGGAGACGACACGACCAGCAGCCGGGCGAGCTACGATGACGCGGTCAACCTCGTCTCGGAATCCGATGTCCTCGTGTATGGACTTCGCTACCCGGGAGCAGGTGTCGGCGGAGGTGGGCGGGGGATTTCCTGGCCGCGAAATCAGATACCTCGCCTGCCAATTCCGTTTCCGTTTCCCTGGCCAATGCCGAGGCGAAGAGGGCCGTTTAATGTTACCGGCTCGATGCCCGGAGCAAACGGTTCGGCGACGTCTTCTGCCGTTCAGTCGTGGCCTCGCCGGAGAGGCGGGGGCGGCGATTTCATGAAGGACATCACCGCAGCGGGCGGCGGACCAGTGTACGACGCCCAGAATATCAGCGATATGAGCAACGTTGCTCACAGGATTGCCGAGGAACTCCGGCACGTATATGTGATCAGTTACTACCCGACCAACCCGCTGTCGAAGGGCGGCTATCGCAAAGTTCGGGTTAGCGTTAAGAATCGCGATGATATTGCAGTGCGTCATCGTCCTGGTTACAACGCCAGACCGAACGGAGGCTCGAGACCTACGATTTAGTTACGCGAGCCGATCTAAAAAACTTCTCTGCTACGCCGCTGTTTTTGCTATCATCTACCTGACGCGAAGCAGGTCACTCATATCGCGTCGGCCCCTTCGCATCAAAAGGTTCTCTGAGTTGTCTTTTGTTGCGAATATTGTGTCGCGTAGAAAACTGTTGAGAATCAACTCGACGGCTTGGTACGATTGAACCAGCTTTACTTCAACAAGTGGGAGATTTCGAAAATGATCAGGATCTCTGTTTGGTTGCTTGCCATCCTCAGTGGTGGGTTCGCATTCACGAATAATACTCGCGACGCCAGCAGGGACTTGCTTGTCCAGATCGAAAAGGGCAGGGAACTTCTCAAAGCGGAATCTGTGCAGTTGCTCAAAGGGACCGTTGGCACTCGGCGAGTGCGCATCAGCCGCCGTCGATTTGAGGACGTACCGGTGATTGGAATCGTCGGGCGCGAGATGGCTCTTGCGATCCTGGATTCCAACGGAGCGATCAGCATTGCGCGCGCGATCAAACGCGACCCCGGCTTTGAGGTTCTCACTCCTGGTTTCATCCTGTCGATGAGGCGGGAGAACGGGATCAACTCTGACATTTCTTGCATCGACCCTGCAGGCGGAAAGGTCGTAGCGGTTAAGTATCCAGTCTCAAACGAAGGCAATCGCTTCGGACCGGGCGAGGATGTGATACAGGCGGTCTATACGCCGTACTCCCCTGAAATCAAGACTGAAGAAGTAATCAAGCGCGGCATCGAGGTCCAGAACGGCTTTATTGAAAAGGCATATTCGCGTCTGCGTGAAAGGGGCGTTCTCTCGCGAGCGTTTCCAGGCAGGCGAGTTGTTGATGTCATACCAAAAGACGTACTGCGGGTCTTGTTGCTAAACGAGCACATAGACCCGAGCGAATTCACGAGCCCGGGAATGACTAAACCACTGGCTGAGCGAGTGCTCATTGTGATCGGCACGAACCATGATAAAGCATACGCCTACTCGGTAAGCCCTGCCGCCGCGCGTGGCCTCGTTCAGATGATCCCCTCGACTTACGCGATGTTGTTGAACAGGTACACCTCTGCAGGTTTGAGATCAAACTTTCCGCAGGCGATGGGTGACCCGATCAACGCGGTGATGGCCCAGGTGCTGCTGTGTGATTCGGATTGGGAATCTATACGAGCGCGCAATGATTTACCTGCGGACCGAGTCGGTCCTTATCTGGCGGCAGCCTACAACGGCGGTGTTGGTCGCGTCTTGACGGTCTTGTCGCACGACCAGACTGAATGGATGGAAGAGCCCGATCAGAATCACCGTCCGACGATGACTGTAAGCAAGAGGGTCGCTGTGAGGGTCCGCTCACGCAGGGGACGCGTCACCAGGCGATACGTCACGAAGAAGTACACTCAGGCGATCTTCAAGAACGAAACCAGCAAGTACGTCAGCCAATATCATTGGATCAGCGATTTCCTGGCCGAGCGCTTGAAACCCGCGCCTCCAGCGACTCGCGTTGAGGTGCGAAAGGAGTAGCGGTTCAGTTTAGAGTTCAAGCTTCAGCTTGCGCGTCGTCATCAGCAGCCTGAAGGCTGAACTCTGAACTTACTACGAGAAAGGAATAGCGCGTATAAGCTTAGCTCGGATCTCGCAGGCCGCGGTGCTACACATCGCGGCTTTCCTTTTTTGTCTCGCCCTACGGACCGGTCTCGCCGAATGAAAATGTAGATCGTTGAGTGGTAGTTTGGTTTTTGCCGTGGTCCGGGTGTTCGGGCAAAAATAAAGAAGGACCGAATCAATCAGCACAGCCCCCGTTGCCCTGATCGTTTCGGCCCTTCCGTTCTTTCGAAGCTCGGCTTTACCTTTGGCAAGGATGATGCCAAAGATGAAAGCGGATTGAATCAACTCTAAAGTGTTGACACTCGGTTGAACGGATTGAGCCGGCACCGGCTTCGTGCAAATTGACTCACAGATTCTGTCAACAACTGTTCCGCGTTTTGTTATTCGGTCACGAAGTGGCAATTTCTCCGACGTGCCAGGCTACTCCCGCTGCTGAAGCCGGTTCGATGATAGCTTGCCGGCCCGCGACCATTGACGGCGACACGGCGCCTACATTCTCGGCGTTGCCTTTTTCCAGGAGTAATGCGATATGCGACGCAATCGTCGCAGTCAGGCCGTAAGGATCGCGGCCGGTCACAGTAGCCGTTCGGGACTGGCGGCCGCGCCGAGCTGTCGCGACAATTGTGAAAGCGGACTTCTTACGTTCTTCGACAGACGGTCCGAAGCTGCCTCGCTCGATTGCGCGAAACATCGGCCCGGCAAATGGTGAGCGCAGAATCGCGGGAAGTATAAGAGACGCTGCCGCCGCGACCAGGGCTGGAATCGGCAGGACCATCAACGTCGTCACGTTTTGAGTCGCGACGTGTCGAGGCACCATAATCACTTCACCGGCCGGAAACGATGAAGCCGTGCGCCGGCCAATGCCGGGAAAATTCACTTCTCGGCGAATGTCGGATGAACGAGACTGGACGAGGTTTGAGTTGCGATACTTGAAGCCCTCCGTGCTCATAGCTTTGAGGATGCTTTTCTTGGTTCCCCGGCTGGTTCCGAAACCTTCGATCGCATAAGCGATCTCAATTTCATCGCAAGGCTGCAGGTCTTCAGCCGCAAGCTCCGCCGCGGCATCTCCGAGCGCGTACTCGAAGGCGCAGGCAGGCACGAGCGCCGCGCCGGTGCTTCGCGCCTCGCGATCAAACTTCTCAAATACGCTGCGAATGAAGCCCTGTTCACCGGTTGTGTCCAGGTAGTGAACTCCTCGGCGAGCGGCTTCCGCGACCACCGGCACGCCCAAATCAGTGAATGGTCCTGCGC
>JADGNW010000457.1 GCA_017883315.1 Blastocatellia bacterium
CATATCGTTCGGTGAAGCGGCGAACAATCTTAGGAACGAAATTAAACTGCTCAAGATCGATCGTGTCCCAGGGAATTACCGGATAAGGTTTCAAAGGTGGCTTGTGCTCTTTGCCGGCTTCATCAACCGGCTCATAGATTTCTTTGAGTTGCCCGCGCGCGGCATCTTCAACAATCTGCGGCCAAGTGTCGTCGGCTTCGCCCAGGGCGACCGCATCCGCATGGCGGGGTTCGCCGTCTCGACCCAGCGCTTCGTCGGGGCATTCGGTCACATGGGGGCCTCCCATAACCACGGGGATTCCCGCGGCCCGAACGGCGTCGGCCACTCGATAGGCCTTTTGCACCATGCGGGTCATCGCACCGATGCCGACCAGGCCAATGTTCTCGTCACGCAGGAACTTCACCAGCTCCGCATCGTTCAGAGGCTTTGCGTTGCCATCGATCAGCAATACTTCGTGACCTGGAGGTGTTAGCGCCTTGAGCAGAAACATCCAAAGGTGCGGCATGAAATTACGCGTCACGCCGTTATCAGGGTTGTACAGTAAAATTCTCATCGACCGATCCCCTCGAGCTGTTTGAAGAACACGTGAAAAATGCCTCTGGAAGATGTGGTTAAAATAAGCAAAGAACGGAAAGGACGAAGCTGCAGAACATCAGGTATTAAGCATACTCTTCCGGCTCGCGCGGACTATACCACATGAAGGCCACGGGGGTACACCCTCGTTGTGCTGACCAACCAGGATCTTACTGGGTTGACTATTATGCTTGGCACGACGTGCATCCAAATGCTAGAATCCGCGCCTTAGTTGGCGGGCGCGTCCCGAATTCAGTACCGAGTACGTTTCTAATCAAGGGTTTAGTGGAGGTCTCCGTGGGTTCACCGAAGATCGTTTTGACGGCATCGGCAAGCGAGGCGAGCGAGTGGCGCCACAGCATTTGGCAACAGATGCTTTCGGCGACAATTCCGGCAAAGCACGCCCACCGGTGGCGTAGTCCGGAATTGTTGAATAACGAATCCTGGCCCGACGGGCGCGCCAAGTATGTCCCCAACGGACTGCGAATGGTCGAAACGTTACTGCTCCGCGAATACTCGGAAGATGATGTCGTTGTTTGTTACCTGGAGAATCTGGAAAAGTTTATCGGGCCCGAAACCAAAGTCGTCGCGATTCACGCGCATAACCCGCTCGGCATTTCTTACGCGACGGATGTTTATTCAAAGATCGCGGGCAAGAACCTGATTCCAGTCAACGCCGCTGAGTTCCTCAAGATCGTTAAGCACCCGGTGATCGAGAAGTACCGGCCAAAGATCGTGATCGGCGGGCCGGGCGCCTGGCAACTGGAACGCGCGGACCGCCTGGACGAGTTCAATGTCGATTATCTAATCGACGGCGAGATCGAGAGAGTTTTCAGCGATCTCTTCAAGCGAATGATGGTGGGCGATCCGACGCTCGAGCGAATCATCAAAGTTCCTAAGAGCATGCAACCGACCGTGGAAGAGATTCCGGTCGTTCGCCATCGCTCAACCTTCGGCGTCGTGGAAATCACGCGCGGTTGCGGTCGTGGTTGTCAGTTCTGCGGCCCGGCGACAAAGGTCGGCCGGTCATTCCCGTTGGAGCACATCATGGACAGCGCCCGCGTCAATGCGGGTGAAGGCGCAACGGAGATCATGCTCGCAACCGAGGATATGTTCCTCTACGAGCAGCTTCCGAACTTTGAAACGAACACGTCTGCGCTGGAAACAATGCTCAAGGGAGTAAAGAGCGTACCCGGCATCGAGACCTTGCAAATGTCCCACATCACGATGGCGCCGGTAGTTAAGGACCCGACGGTCATTGAGCGTCTGACACCTCTGATCGTTCCCTATTCACACGTTCAGCACAAAGAATCCACCGACCCTGATCACAGAATGACGGATCCAATCATCGGATTGGAAACCGGCAGTTCGCGACTCTTCGACATCTTCATGAAGGGCAAGGCTTACCCGTACAAGGCCCATCAATGGCGCGACGTCGTGCTGAAGGGCATGGAGACGCTCAACAAGCACAACTGGTTCCCATTCTGCACTTTCATCATTGGATTGCCAGGAGAGACGGACGCAGACACCAAAGAATCGCTCAATCTGCTTTACGACCTGCGTGACGCAAAGGGAACTTTCGTTCCGACATTCTTCGTGCCGCTCGAAAACACGCGTATGAAACAGAAGGAGAGCGCCAAGCTGATTGAGATGACTGACCTCCAATGGGAGTTCTTCTACACCTGCTGGAAATACAATCTGCACTTCTGGAAAGGCACCAAGTCGACGATGAAGTTTTCGCTGGGTGTTCCTTTTTACTACTACATGCTCGGCCGCAAGCTGTTCGGCGACGGCATCAAGTATCCGCTCTATCGGTTCGCCGGAGTGCCCGATCGTTTTATGCGTAAACACCTCTACCTGGACTTTACCGGATACAAGCGCAGCGACGGAGTTATGCAAGCGCCCGTGAACGAAATTCAGCCCGGGTTCCAGAGCGTTCGCGAAAAAGGGCTGAACCTGATCGACGCCAGCCAACTGCACCACATTGCGCCCCCGGTAAATGTTGGCGCCGAGGCAGTCCCCGCGGCGAGCAACTGATTTAGAGACAATTAACCACCTCGAAACCTCGCGGAAGTCCGGCGCGGGATTCTCCTTTTCCCCGTTTGCGCTCTTTCTTCTAACCGCCGTAGCGCGGATATTTGCTGTTGACAGAACCCACACGGGTGGAGTAGATTGCGGCGAGTTAGTTCCCACCCTTTAGTAAACCGGGGAGGCGTACTGGCGCCAAACGCGCGGGTGCGAGACGTGAATGGATGATCCTGAAACATCCTACATGAGAAAGCGGCGAAGTAAGAAATTACTCGCCGCTTTTGAGTTTTCGACAAGCGCCGCGCCAGACAAGGCGTTATGAACAGGGTCGAGTTAGTCAGATTAGTCGGTGACGTCCTGCGTCAACTGGACTTGAAAACAGACCGCTCGGCCGATCTCAGCGGCGCCGTCCCGGCAGAAGTTCGTCAGGCGCTGGCTAAGCAACAATTGAAGATTGCGATAACAGATCTTGACGAAAGCACGCCTGCCTTTTTAAAAGCCAGCGAAGACATTCTAGCCCTCGACGCCAGCCTCCATGGAGCTATCGAATCCGCAGACAATGGCGTGGCGCTGGTCGACAATCTCAAGGGCTTCGTCAAAACCGTCGATGGTTTGATGGCGAGCCGGCATTGACTCCAGCCGGGCTCTACCCGGTACGGACCTACGTCTCGAATCGGTTGCGGTTTGACAGAAGCCACGGACCCATGCAAGATTCGCCCGAATGAACTCAGACAAATCAGCCGGGTCGAGACGAATTCGACCGCGATCGGGTTTGAGACAGTTAGCACTAGCGGCTTTCGCTGCTCCGCTGCTACTCACCCTGGGGTGTAGCGGCTCGCTTTATAAGGTTAAGCCGCCATCAGAGCTCGCTCGCCTCCCCGACAATGCGGCAAGCGCGAACCTGGGGGCAGTTTCGTTTCGCGCCGCGCCGTTGCTTACCGACGAAGAGAGTCAGGAACTCTTTGAATCAAACTTGCACCTGGCCGGACTGCTGCCAGTGCGGGTGGAGATCGAGCACAACAGTGGCGCGCCGATCGAGCTCCGGAAAGTCCGCTTTCACTTGCACGATAACAGCGGCACCGACTGGAAACCGATCTCTTTCAAAAAAGCGATTGCGCTCATTTTGAAAGCGAACGGAATAACTCTCTACAACCCGAACGCGCGCAAGACGTTTGAAAAAGAGTTTCGCGCCTACGAACTGGATCTGAAGACGCCGCTCACGGACACCGAGCGCCGCCGC
>JADGNW010000008.1 GCA_017883315.1 Blastocatellia bacterium
AAGGTCGGACTCGACGACGTTTTTCAAGAGAGATCCCGCATAAAAGTCTGCAACAATCCGACGAATTCTGTCTGGGTGTGAAAAGTCCAGAATCTCATTTTCGGGATAGGCATAAGTCACCAGTTCAGCCCCAACTGGCGGGATTGTTGCGCTGAATGTCGTCATTACATTCACAAGCGGATTGTCGGGAAACTTCTGCTTATAGTTATCAGCTTGTCCGATAGCAAGATCCACTGAATTCGATATAGTAATCGCGACGATTCGTCGGAGGTGAACTTCATCCTCACTGGCCGGGTGACATACGAAGCTGCGACTCCTGGCAATCTTCTGCTCCTTCCGGTCGACCAACTCATCCAAGACGTGCGCCGAGGTCATAAACAAGCCATAGCGAGTAATGTAGAAGCCTGTTCCAATTACCGCGTACTTGTCCTCCTCGATCTCTTTCATGATCGGAACAATGCCTGCAGATGGCTCGATCTCCATTCCGTCGCGAGTAAATGCTCGAAAACTCACGTCTGCTCACCTCTCGTACACGTTCCTCCGGTTTATGGTTACTTCCCCATCACTCCCAATTGCCAGAACAAGAAGCTCAACTCATCCGCTTGATCTTCGATCTGCTGACTCACCGGCAATCCGCCCGAGTGACCCGCCTTCGTGTTGTAGTGCAAAAGCACCGGCCGGTCTGATCCAGTCGATGCCTGCACAAGCGCAGTCATCTTGCGCGCGTGAAGCGGGGCTACTCGAGTGTCGGCGTCACCAGTCACAAACAATACCGCCGGGTACTTCTCGCCTTTCTTTACATGCTGGTAAGGCGAATAGGCGAGGATGTATTTGAACTGCTCGGCGTTCTCCGACGAGCCGTACTCGGGAACCCAGAATTTCGCGATCAAGAAATCCTGATAGCGGATCATGTCCAGCAGCGGATAAGAACACACCACTGCCTGAAACAGATCGGGCCGTTGAGTCATCGCCGCACCGACCAGCAAGCCTCCGTTCGAGCCGCCCGAGATCGCGAGCTTCGAAGGACTCGTGTACTTATTCTTGATCAGCCATTCGGCCGCGCCGATGAAATCGTCGAACACGTTCTGCTTGTTCGCGAGCATCCCCGCTTTGTGCCATTTCTCACCGAACTCGCCACCGCCGCGCAGGTTCGGCAACGCGAACACGCCGCCCATCTCAGCCCAGTAAGCTGCTAGCGAACTGAAGCGCGGCGTGTTACTCACGTTGAATCCGCCGTAACCCGTAAGAAACACCGGACGGTTTCCATCGAGCTTCAGTCCCTTTTTGTACACCAGAAACATCGGGATCTTTGTCTTGTCCTTCGACTCATACCAGACTTGTTTCGTTTCGATCTGATCGCTTTGAACCGGGACGTTGATCCGCGCGAACACTTCCTGTTTGCCCGTCGAAACTTGATAGCGATAGATCGTAGTCGGCTGCGCAAACGTGCTGAACGTATAGAAGCCCTCGTCGCGATCCCAATCGCCTCGCATTCCGCTTGCGGTGCCGATGGATGGAAACACGATGTCGCGAACGAACTTGCCCGACGCGTCGAACACTTTAGTTCGCGAGCTTGCGTTCTCGAGATAGTCAACGAAAAGCTTGCCGCCGACCGCCGATACGCCGTCGATGACCGACGTTCCTTCGTGCACGACTTCGCGCCAGTTCTCGCGCGCGGGCTTCTTCAGATCGACATCAAGGATGTGCCGGTTAGGCGCATTCCAATTCGTGAGCAGGTACAGATGATCGCCGGCGAGGTCAGGTGAGAAGCCTGCGTTGATGTCGTTGACGATGGTAGTGATCGGCCCGTTGGTCTTGAGGTCTTGAAAATAGATTTCAGTCTTATCACCGGCCGAACCGTGGCTTGCGAAAAGGAAGAGATAGCGGCCGTCGGGTGAAACCTGCGCGCCGACTCCGACTGCCGGACCATAGCCTTTGCCAAAGACTTCCGTGTCCGTCGTTGCGTCAGTTCCCATCGCGTGATAGAAGATCCGCCCGCCGACGCCATTCGTGAAGCGCGAATAATAGAAGCCAGTCTTGTCGGGCTTGAGCGAAACGCCGATGCGACCTTTCGCGAGATGATCAGGCAATTCTTTTCGCGTGTCGACGTCGAGCAGCTTGACGGTCACTTCATCTTCGCCGCCCTGCCTTACGCCGTAGGCCAGCAGCTTGCCGTCTTCGGAGATGTCTTGAATGCCGACCGACGTAGTTTGATCGGCGCTCATCGTGTTGGGATCGATCAACACTTCGTCTTTGCCGGCGAGCCCGTTCCTGACGTAGATGACCGCCTGGTTCTGATCCGCCCGGCGCTTGGAGAAAAAGTAGCGTCCGCCGCGCGCGATCGGAACGCCGATGGTGTCGATCTTCAGCAATTGAGTGAGCCGTTCGCGTATCTGGTTCCGACCGGGAAGCGAGCCGAGCACTGAAGAGCTGTAGTCGTTTTGCGAGCTGATCCACGCGCGGGTCTCGGGGCTGTTCTGATCTTCGAGCCAGCGATAAGGATCGGTGATTGCGACGCCGTGAATAGTCTCGGTCACAGCATCGACTCGAGTCGCAGGCGGAGCCTTATGCTCCTGAGCAGCGAACCCGAGTCCTGCTTGCAAGACGACGCCAATTAGGAACCCAATCAGGGATATGGACAAAGTCCGGACACGATTGCTTCTTTTCATCTCACACCTCGTTGTTTGAATTGATAAGTGCGCGCGCTTCGTATCGGCTCTCAGTTCTTCTCCGACAGTCCAGTAGCCACGAATTGACTTGCTGGTTAATCAAACTCTTCGACGTTCGCCGGGCGTATTCGCATCCGTCCGGAAGAAGCCGTTACGATCGCGCCTGCTTCTAGTTCGATTCCATGAAGAGCGATCACGCGAAGACAGACTGTTGCTTGCTGTCTTGCGCTTATGTTGACGAGCCGCACAATGCCGCAGTGAGGTTTGCCGTACACAATCGCAAGTTCCCCAAAGTCCTTGTCGAGCGTAACCAGGACACGAGAGTCGTCGAAGGCTCTAGCAAGGATCTCATCGTCACCTGCTCTTCTGACCAGTCGCCTGACCGGATAACGTCGAAGCCCGCTGCTCTGAGTTCACTGGCAGCGCCGCCCCAAACACACGTATCGAGAAGCAGTTTCATGCCCCCGACTCAACGACAAGCGGTTCGATGCGCTCGTGAGCGACCATTCTGTGCGCATATGCGAGACAGGCCTGAATATCTTCAGCTTCCAGCCACGGATAACCCTCAAGAATGGTTTCTTGCGTGTCACCAGCGGCAAGCATGCCAAGAACGTGCTCGACCGCAAGCCTACGTCCGCGAATGATCGGTTTACCGCTAAAGATCTCCGGGTTCACGGTTATTCGTTTGAGTAGTTCTGCTTCTTCCATTTTCAACTCCTCGACGAATCGTAACACGCGAAATAGCCGACGGCGACATCGTTTACCGATTCACTTTCCTTCAAGCATTCTCGTCGCCGACTCGATCTGCGAAGCGAGCCCCTGAATCGCGGCGTTTGCCTTCTTCATCTCGGGCTCGATTTCGCCCCAGTGCTTTTCCTCGATTGCTTCTCTTACGCCGGGTATCGTCTTCACGCCGTAGCCTGTATAAAAGCCGGGCGCGTAAATCTCATGCTTGAACCACGGCCTGCGAGGCAGCCCCTGCTCGCTTGTGAGCTTTCTCTCAGACTGATAGAGCAGTTGGTTCAGCGCGGCCATCTGCTTCACTTGCTGAAAGCCCTTCGCGCTTGCCTTCGAAAGCGCGTCTTCATACTTGCGACCGGCGTCGCTGAGCGATTTCACCGATGACCTCAACGCCGAAAGATCAATCTCGTGCGGCGCTTTGCTGTCCTTCGCCAGTTTTGTGATCTCGTCCACGTAGCGCCCTATCGTATCCGCCAAGTCGGTGAACTCGAACGGCAACACCTCCGCGTCCGCGAGTCGCATCACGATTGTGCCGTTCACTTGCGAGAGCGCGCGGCCGTACTCAAAAGTCGGATCGCCGTACTTCGTGTACCACGCAAACGAATCGTAGATCGAATGATAGACACCGCCTCCGCCTTCGCCGCCGAAGCCTGTGTTCATCGAAGCGATCCCGAGGTGCTGGAGAAACGGTGTGTAATCCGAGCCCGATCCGAGCGCTCCAACGCGCAAGTCCGCGCGCCCGCTCTCCTCCGGACTATCGCCAACAGGGCGCGCTTGACCGCGCGGACGGCGCTCCTTCATTCCATCCCATACGGAATTCTCCGAGTTCGGTTGCTGCACGTCGTGCGCAACTTCGTTGATCAATCGCTCGAGCGAATGTGATGCGCCTGCGCCCAACCGGCCCTTGCCGGTGCTGTCAGAGTTTAGATATGCGACGGCCTTCTGTTTCAGCTCATCCGCGTGAGTCTCAACCCATTCAGTTGAACCGAGCAGCGCAGGCTCTTCACCGTCCCACGCGCACAGAATAATCGTTCGCTTGGGTTTCCAGCCTTGCTTGAGCAGTTCGCCGAACGCGCGGCCGGTCTCCAACACCGTCACCTGTCCGCTCGTAGGATCGTCAGCGCCATTCACCCACGCGTCATGATGATTGCCGAAGATCACCCATTCATTCGGATATGTGCTGCCTGCGATTCGAGCAATAACGTCGTAGATCGTCTTGAGCGACCAGTCGAACGAGACCTTCAAGTGCACTCGCGCGGGTCCTCCGCCTACGTGATAAGTGATCGGCAACGCGCCGCGCCACGCTTCAGGCGCGACCGGTCCGCCGAGCTCCCGAAGCATCGGCAACGCATCACCATAAGAAATCGGCAGCACCGGAATTTTGGTTATGACTTCAGCTTCTTCACGAGGGATTCGTCGCGCGCCCTTCACCGCGCCCCATCCGGGAGTCAACGGATCGCCCGGATGAATTGGCATGTCCATTACAGAGCCGCGCTGAACACCCTGCTCAGGACGGTAAGCCCCTTTTGGAATGACATCGCCTTGATAGTAGCCGTCATCTCGAGGGTCGGAATAAATCAGGCAGCCGATGGCGCCGTGCTCGGCCGCGACCTTTGGCTTGATGCCGCGCCAGCTCCCGCCGTAGCGCGTGATGACGATCTTGCCTTTGACGTCGACTCCCAGCTTAGCTAGTTCGTCGTAGTCAGCCGGCACACCGTAGTTCACATAAACAAGCTGGCCGATGACATCGCCGTCTATCGAATAAGCGTTGTAAGTCGGCAGTTGATT
>JADGNW010000458.1 GCA_017883315.1 Blastocatellia bacterium
CGCAACAGACGGCGAATCTGCTGTCGCGCCTCCTCCGATCGGCCCTCAATCAAGTCGATGTGGATCATCCGAACGCGAGGCTCGATCAGGTTTCGGTCAAGCTCAATAGCCCGGTCGAAGGATTGTTTCGCCTTAGCGTAATACTCCAGTCCGCCCATGCCTTTGAGTACGTAGGTTGCCTCACACACGCCGAGTCCGCTATGCGCAAGCGCGAAATTCGGATCGCGCTCGACTGCCTCCTTGAACATGTCGATTGCCGATTCGAGATCGGCAATGTCGAGCGTCTGAGTGATGAACTTGTAAAGACACATGCGTGCTTTGAGGTAACACTCGTAAGCTTCGGGGCTGTCGGTAGGAGACTTGACCAGCCGTTCCTGTTCTTTGGTGCTGGTCTTAACGCGAAGACCATCGACGATCTGCCGCGAGATGGTGTCCTGAACAGTAATGATGTCTTTCGACTCGACATCGATCTTCTCGCTCCACACGATCTCACCCGAAGCGGTATCGATCAATTGCGGAGTCAGCCGGAAGCGATCCCCCGACTTCAGGTATCCGCCGATCAACACCGCGTCTACGGCTAACTGGATTCCGATAGCGCGCGGGTCCACATCTTTGTTCTGGTACTGAGCGACGTATGACGACGGGCGCACGACCAGATCGTGAAGCTGCGCGAGTTCGGTGATCACGCTGTCGGCCAGGCTGAATCCATAGAAGTCATTCTCGGGCGCTCCCGACAGGTTTTTGAACGGCAATATGGCGATCGCTTTCTTATCGTGCGAGAGCCACATCGACGGCGTGGCGTCCGGCGTCGCCGAAGAACTGGCGGAATCTGATTCATCTTTGGCCGGCCTCGCGGTGAATGTTCGCGAAGCCCATTTCGAAATGCGGCCCAGGAGCCCCGTTGATTTTTGCGGTTGTCTCGAAGCACGCAACGAGGCCGCCTTGTCCGCGGGCACGACGCCGCTTTGCGCGTAGTGACTGCGAACCAGCGAGCGCAAGTCTTCGAGGAGCACTTCGGTTGATTGGTAGCGCGCCCCAGCGTTCTTTGCCAGGGCCTTCGAGACAATTTGCTGAAGCCTCGGCGGAACGTTGTCTCCGAGCGGCGCCGCTTCGTCGTGCATCACCGAGTGCATCACGTCTACCGAGGTCTTGCCCTTGAACGGCAGCCGTCCGGTTATCATCTCGTACATCACGATTCCCATTGAGAAGATGTCCGAGCGCGCGTCGGCCGGCTCGCCTCTGGCTTGCTCAGGCGACATGTAGCTTGCAGTACCGAACGGAGTACCGAGCGCGGTCAACTCGGCGGTGTGCCCGGAGTCCGAGCTGCCGGAAGGCTTGATGAGCTTTGCCAAACCGAAGTCGAGAATCTTCAGTTGGTTTCGCTCGTTGAGCATTATGTTCGAGGACTTGATGTCGCGATGAATAACGTTGCGGCGATGCGCTTCGGCCAGCGCGTCGACGATCTCGAGCGAGAACTCGAGTGCCTGATCGAGCGGAAGCGCGCGCCCGCCCACGAATTTCTTCAGCGTCTTGCCGTCGATGTACTGCATCACGAAGAAGAGCACATCTTCGACTTCATTGACCTCGTAGACCGTGCAGATGTTCGGATGATCGATGGCGGACGCCGCGCGAGCCTCTCGCAAAAACCGGGCGCGTGCTTTCTCGTCGCCGACGAGGTCAGCGGACAGCGCTTTGATGGCGACGGTTCGATGGAGCTTTGTGTCCTCGGCCTTGTAGACCACACCCATCCCGCCTTTTCCAATTTCCTTCAATATGCGGTAGTGGAGTATGGTTTTTCCAACCATCATTGAACCCGGGTCTGAAGCGATTATACACGCGCCCGGATGAGGGGCAATAGCACAGGGCCCCGAGGCGCGACGCTCCTTCAAGCATTGAACGAATAATTGACGTGCGCATGCCGGCGGACTAGAATCACGCTGAACTGAGAGCGTTGCGCTACGTTGCTTGCCTCCCCGACGCCGCGCGCCTGGATAATGTTCAGATGCCTACAGCCAGTGAAAACGGAATAAGCCATATCCTGGGCGAGATCGGACGCGGCGCGAGTCTCGAGAGCGCGCTCGCTTTGATTGCCGATCAGCTTGCTGCCGACGTCGGCGCGCCCACCTGCAAGATATGGGTGGTTAAGCGCGGCGACATTTGCGATCGCTGCCCGCTCGCCTACACGTGCACAAACCGACAGATGTGCATGCACCTGGTTGCAGCCAGCGGAGCCATGATGCAAAGCGAGTATCCGCGCATTCCGCTTTCGGTCTTCACCGCGCCTTTGATCACTCGCGGAGGAACCGCCGACTTCAGCGATTCGGACGGCGCAGGCGACAGGTTGTTCGGCGTGCAGCACGACGCATCGAGTCAAGGTTCCGACTCGTACGCGCTGTATCCGCTGCGGGGCGCGTCGGGCACAGTCGGACTGATCGGTGTGTTTAATCGAAGAAGATTCAGCGGCGAAAACCTGAGCGTGATTGAAGAATTGGCGCCGGCAGCAGTAGCCGCGATTCGCGTGGCCGAGCTCGGGTCGCGTTACTCCGCCCTGCGCGCCCGACTGGCGAAAGACGCCGCCGCGCCGGGCACGATTCCGCAATCGCGGACGGCTCGCGAGAACGAACTCGAGGACGCAGTCGCGCAGCTCACTCGACAGGTCGCACAACTTCAGGTCGAGCGCGAATCACTTCTAAGACTCATTTCACATCTTGAAGAAAATAACCGCGAGATCAGCGCGCGTTCCGAAAATCTAACTCAACAGTTGAGTCAGCGCGCGCCGGATGATGAGTCTGAATCCTCGCGCCGCAGGTTGGAAGAAGAGAACGCGCAACTCAAGAGCAGTCTCTCTGCGGTTGAAGCAACGACCGCCGAGCTTGAAGAAGAGCGCGGCAAACTGCTGGCTGAAACGGCCGAGCGAACCCAGCAAGTCGAGCAGTTGAGAGCGCACTTGGCAGCGCTTCAGGAACGCAACTCGGCGCTTGAAGTTACCAACGTGATGCTGCGCGGTGAGAACGCTTCGGTCGCCGATAGCACGAGAGATCTCGAGCACTCGCTGCGGATGGCTGAAGACAGGCGCGCCCGATTGGAGAAGGCGAACCTGACGCTAGAAGAGCGAGTCAGCGCATTGATCGGCGAACTCGAGCAATTGCGGATCGAGAGCAACCGGACTTCCGGTGAGAACGATCAACTTGTCGCGGAGACCGAGCGGCTGAATAAAGAGATCGAACGGCTGCAGGGCGGCGGCACGCGAATCAGCGAAGACAACGCCAGGCTGCTTGTCTTGAACGCCGAACTCTCCCAGGCGCAAGCGCGAGCCGAGAGCCGCCTGGCTGAACTCCAGCAACAACACGCCGCGCTGAGCCAGCAGCTCGAAGAGTCGCGGTCTCTTGTCGGAGGCCGCCTGGTCGAGCTCGAGCAGGAGAATGCGCTGCTCGTTCAGACTCGCACTCAATTTGAAGGTGAGATCGCGCGCCTGACCACGCAAACGGGGAAGCTCGAGCAGGAAAACGCCGATGTGACTCAGGCGAACGCGCAGCTTCAGGGAGCGGTCGCGCAATTCGAATCATTGTCTGCGCGGCTGGAAGACAGCGCGCTAAAGCTCCGCAGCCGCGCGGAAGCAAGCGAGACGGCGCGCGCGGAACTCGAGCAACGCAACCGAGTGCTAGCCGAGCAGAACCGGCGGCTGTCGCTTGAGGGGCAGACCAAGGCGCGATTCCTCGCCAACATGTCGCACGAGCTTCGAACGCCGATGAACGCCATCATCGGGTTCACATCGCTGATGCTGGATGATCGCTCGCTTCAATTGAATGACCGTCATCGCCGCAGCCTTGAACGCGTATCGCGCAACGCGCGCGATCTGCTCGAGCTGATCAACAACGTTCTCGATCTGTCGAAGATCGAAGCCGGGCGAATGGACGTTTATTCCGAGCCTGCCGACGCGGCGGACTTGATCGAGCGCGCGCTTGCAGTAGTCGAGTCGCTGAAGGAAGCTCGCCCGATCAAGCTCAGCTATCACGTAGAAGACGGCTTGCCGGCGATGCGCACGGATCGAACAAAGCTCCAGCAGATACTGATCAACCTGCTTTCGAATGCGATCAAGTTCACCGAGCAAGGTGAGGTGAAAGTTACCGCCGAGCGGGCGGGGCCCGATCGCGTTCGTATCGCTGTGAGCGATACCGGCGTGGGCATTGCCGACTCTGACATCGCGAAAATATTCGAGGAGTTTCGGCAAGCCGGAGCACCCGGACGCGGCGCGAAGACCGGAACGGGTCTGGGGCTTGCGATTACGCGACGCCTGGTTGAGTTGCTCGGCGGTGAGATGAGCGTGTCCAGCCGGGAAGGCCAGGGTTCAGTCTTCACGGTGACTCTGCCGCTCCAGATAGAAGGCCGCATGGCGGCCACCGCCGAAGCTGAAGCCCCGCTCAGTGATCCGGATCGCACCGCACTGGTGATTGACGGCGATCCCGCTTCGCTTTATCTCACTAAGAAATATCTCTCGGAAGCTGGCTATTCGGTTGCTGCGACCGACGATGCCGCGCGCGGGGCCGAGATCGCGAGCAAAGCGAGACCCGCGGTTATCACGATCGACCTCGACTCGCTTGGCGAGGATTCGAACCTGATCGAGCAGATCGCAACGAGTCACAATGAAGCCATGATCATCGCTTTCTCGTCTGAAGATGCTGCCGAACAGCGCGCGATGCAGGCTGGGGCCCGAGCTTTTCTGCGCAAGCCCGTCGAGCGCGCCGCGCTCATCGGGGCTTTGGCGCGTGCCCAGACACCCTCGCTCAGTCGCGTGCTTGTGGTTGACGACGATCCTGACGCGCTCGATCTGGCGGTTGCGATGCTTGAGGACAGCGGTTACGAGATTGAAACCGCAACCAACGGCCGCGAGGCTTTGGACGCGATTGCAAAGCAGCGGCCCGACGCGATCATCCTCGATCTGATGCTGCCCGAGATGGACGGCTTCGAGGTCGTGCATCGCATGAGCTTGAGTCCCGAATGGCGAACGATTCCGGTAATTTTGCTTACGGCTCGTGACCTATCACACGAAGAACGGCGCGCGCTTGATATCGGCACAGCGCGGATCATTCAGAAGGGCAGCGTTAGTAGAGATGAGTTGCTGGCTGAATTGAGAACGGCGATTGGAGCGGATTAGGAACCGGTTCCGGGTTCCGGGTTCAGAGTTCCGGGTCGGAGCGGTTGGATGTTAATACCCGAATACCGCTAGCCGCGAACTAGGAACCTTGAACCCGGAACCCTGAACTGGTTCTTCTACGGAAGACGATCCTGACCGTCATGCTTCTGGCGGTAGATCGCGCGGCTCTCGCGATTCAATTCACGTTCGAGCCGTGCGCGTTCGCGTGGGCTGATTCCGCCGCCGCTCATCCTTGCGAATCTCTCGTCCGTTCGGATCTTCGCCATTCCTTCTTCGAGCCGCACGGATTCGCGCCGGGTCAGCTCGCCGCTGCGGATGCCCTGATTGATACGTTGCTGTTCGCGGTACTCGCGGTGGTTGATTCCACGCGGACCCGCCATCGCGACTGCACTCACGCCGAGAACAAATACTGCGGCGATGAACAAGCTTGCTATCTTTCTCATACTCTCAAACCTCTTTTCATAGACTCGAGGCATCCGTCTGACGCTAGATAAGACAAGGTCGCGAGAGCGAAGGGCGGAATATTTTTAGTGCTTCCTCTTTGTTGCTCATTGCCGCGCAAGAAACCAGGGCGTCGCCGTCACGTCGCGCTTGAAGAAGTCCAACAGCATATCGGCCACCATTTCCCGAGCCTTGCCCGCTCCCGGCGCCGGGTGCGTGCCGTCGTCGTTGTACTGTGAGCAAGACCACGTTAGACCATCGGCGCGCGGCGTGAGGCCATCCGCCCAAAGGTAAGGTCCCCAGGCTAGCCACGGCGCTCTCACTTCCCCCAGCGCGGGAGCATAGTTCAGATCTGGCGAGCCGTTGATCTGTTTTTCGATCATCCACTTCACCGCGAAGCCGGATTGATACGCGAATGGCTCGGGATTCAAAGTCGTGGAAGCGTAGCCCGCGTAGATCCGACTCGAGTAGTAGGCGATCTTGATATTAGGGAATCGCTCGGCCAGAATGTGCGCTATCTCTTCGAGTTCTCTCTGAAGCGCCAGTGCGTCGTTTGGGAAAGCGGCTCGAGGTTGGATGTCCGCCTGTTTTACCCAGACGATCTGCACCTGCCTCGGAGTGACTCCCACCTGCTCGAGCCGATCGTCTACGGTCTGCCAAAACTGCTGATACTTGGGATCGTTCGGATTGGCAATGATGTTCGCGGCCATCCCACCCTGCGCGCCATCGACGAGTACGAGCTTCCAGTTCTTGTCGGGATCGGCATCGGCCATCGGTTTGAACGTCGAGAATTCCATCGTCGTGTTCGACATCCCGATCGACAAGAGCACGATGCTTCCCTTCTTCTTCGGTTTGCCGTTCGGCTTGAGAGGCACGATCGAGTTAGCGATCTGAAGCCCTGCTTCAAGGTGCGCAGTTGGACACGTATTGCTGCCGCCGGGATAGAGCCCGCCTTGCATGCCTTGATAGGAGCCCGCGCCGAGTTCGGTTAACGGAACCAACCCAGTCGAGGTCGTCGCACAATCGGAGGCGGCAGCTCGCCAGACTACTGCGAAGACGAGCGCGGCGGCGCACAACAGGCTGAGCATGAAACCGGATAGTAAAGTTCTCTTCATGATGTCCTCCGAGCAAGAGAGCGAGCAAAAGAGCGAACACAAGAGGTGAACGAAGCGGGGCGAATCGCGTCAGTGAGGACGCATCCAAGGACACATCCATGGACTCGTTCTTCTTTCCAGCTTAGTTAAGACCCTGCGCGGTGTGCGAGGGTTTGAAAATCTCGTTCACTTCGGATATGCCTTGCGGCTAATATTGGTGAGTGAACCCTGAGCGATGCCTTTGAGTCCTGAAGATCCCTCGCAAGGGAGACTCTGCGCTTCGTTCTCAAGGCAACGACCTCCAAGTTCTGACGTGCCCAGAGGAGGCGGGTGATGCGCAGAGTTTGGTGTGTTCTTTTGCTCCTCGTCAGCGCTTTGTTGCTTGCCGCGCAACTGTCCGAAGCCAGCGCAGCGTTGCGAGTCGATGAAGCCGCGACGCGCTTGATGTTCCATTCCGATAGGGCAGAGGCATTGCTCGCAGTGCACAGTTCGCTGCCTCGGCCGGGAACTGCGCGTGTAACGCTTGAGCTGATAAACGAATTAAACCGCTCAGTCGCGAAGGTCGAACGCGAAGTAGTACTCAAACCCGGTTCCAACACTGTCACAGCCGAATTCCGATTGGAGCCGTCGACCTACGCCTTGTGGCGCCGGCTGCGATATCACGTCGCGACAGTTCCCGCCTCCGATGCCGGGACCGCGAGCGGCGTTATCTCGCTGTCACAAATATGCCCCGACATGTTTCAGCTCAATCTCATCAAGCCCGGCATCACTTCTGTTGGAACGCGATACCACGTTCGAGTTCGTGCCGAACACCCTGTAACGTCTAGTCCGATTGAAGGCGTTAGCCTTTCTGCCGAGCTTGTCTTTGAGGGGCTGCCGTCGCCACTAAGTCGCTCGGGGGCGACCGATTCAGAAGGCTATGCCGTATTCGATTTCGATCTGCCGGCCGTTGTCAAAAGCGATGGCGAGATCAGACTCACTGGGACACGCAACGGTTTGTCCGCACACGTCGAAGACGGGGTCAGGGTCGATCGCACCATTCGTGTTTCCCTAAGCACTGACAAGAACATCTATCAGCCCGGACAGACGCTTCACGTTCGAGCGCTGGCGGTTGACCCGTCCAAGCGGGCGCTGGGCGGAGCCGAATTAACGCTCAGGATCCTCGATCCGGATGACACCGTCGTGCATCGCGCATCGCTCAAGACCTCGCGTTTCGGAATCGCGAGCGACGACTGGGCGGTCCCGGCCAACATTCGGCTTGGCGACTACCAAATCAAGATCGATCGAGACGAGTCCGATGAAGAAGACGTGTACACGCCTCGCTACAAGGTTCGGATCAGCCGGTACGAACTGCCGAA
>JADGNW010000082.1 GCA_017883315.1 Blastocatellia bacterium
GACGGGCTCGAGCAGATGGCCGCGAAGATTCATCCCGAGGCATTCAAGTGACAACCAGGCACGGGCAGGTAAGGCAATGAACGCAACGGCTGCGAGACAACCAAATAGACGAACGCCCGCCTTCGAGCGGCTAACGTTGAGACGTTTGGTAATCACGCTAGCTGTGCTCGCGGCATTGCTGGTCGCCGTTGTGCTTGTTTCGATTGCGATCGGCGGCGAACACATTGGTCTGGCGAATATCATCAAGATCATCGCGGCCGAGATCACCGGCCGCGTCCCCGATGTTCCGGCGGAACAGCGAACTATCATCGCGGACATTCGCTTGCCACGAGTGTTGATGGCAATTGTAGTCGGCGCGGCGTTGGCGGTGGCCGGCGCGGCTTATCAGGCATTGCTCAGAAATCCGCTCGCGGACCCGGGGATACTCGGCATATCAAGCGGCGCCGCTTTGGGCGCTATCACAGCTACCGTGTTCGCGGAATCGCTGCCAGTCAGCCGGCCGGTTGCGGCATTCATCGGTGCTGTGATCACCATCGCCGTCGTTTATGCGCTCGGACAGGGCCGTCACGGCAGCGGAACAGATCGCTTGATTCTTGCCGGCGTGATCATCAACGCGCTGCTTTCGTCAGTCGTTATCTTTTTGGTAACCAGCGCCTCGGGCGTGCGACAGCGAAGCGTGCTGTCCTGGTTGATCGGCGATTTGAGCGGCGAGCCGAGACTGTTGCCGCTGATCACGCTGTTTATTGTAATCGGGATCGCAGTGGTGTACGTGAATGCGCGCAGTTTGAACCTGTTAATGATCGGCGAGCAGGACGCGCTGGCGCTCGGGGTTGAAACACGGCGCGTGAAGATCATCGTCTACCTTGCCGCCTCGCTGCTTACGGGCGCAGCGGTTGCGGTGAGCGGGGCGATAGGATTTGTGGGATTGATTGTTCCGCACGCCGTGCGGCTTGTTGGCGGAAGCGACAACCGGCTCGTCGTTCCCGCATCGGCGCTCGCCGGCGGCGCATTTTTGATGTTAGCCGACACACTGGCTCGCACCGTTGTCGCCCCGCGCGAACTAAATATCGGAGTAATAACTTCGCTCGTAGGCGCGCCAGTGTTTGTCTATTTGCTCCGGCGCACGAGTTGAGATCTGAAGAATGCTTGAAGTAAGCGACATACGATTCAGCTATGAGAAACCGGTATTGAACGGGTTGTCCTTCGATGTCGGTGATGGAGAGTTGCTTGCCGTGCTTGGCCCAAACGGTTCGGGCAAGAGCACGCTTATCAAGATCATCGTGGGAATACTCGCCCCCGAAAGCGGCTCGGTCTCAATCGACGGGCGGGATCTTGCTTCGATGTCGCGGCGCGAATCGGGGCAACTGGTTGGCTACGTCGCGCAGGACTCATCGTTACGATTCCCGCTGACGGCGATGGAGCTTGTGCTGCAGGGACGATTTGCACAAGGCCGGCTGATCGGATTTGAAAGCGAACGCGACGTTCACGAAGCGGAGTGGGCAATGGAGGTGACCGAGACTGCCGACTTCGCGGCGCGCTCTCTCGACGAGTTGTCGGGAGGCGAACGCCAACGCGTGATGCTGGCTCGCGCCCTCGCCGTGCGACCAAAGCTGCTTGTGCTGGATGAACCGGTCGCGAATCTCGATATCTCTCATCAGGTGAAGATGCTCGATTTGGTGCGCAGACTCACAATCGAAACCGGAATGGCTGCGATTGTGGTTACTCACGAAGTAAATCTCGCGTCTGATTTTGCAACGAGATCGCTGCTTTTGAAGTCGGGTGAGATGATCGCCTTCGGCGCTCCCAGCGAAGTAATGACTGAGCGTTTGCTGCGAAGCGTATTCGAGACCGATTTGATGGTTGATGTGAATCCGGCAAGCGGGGCGCCTCGCGTCACGCTCGTCACCCAGAGTTTTCAAGATGCGCAGTAGTAGTTGATTTCTTGTGCTTGCTGTTTGCCAATCTGGATTGCCGATGCGGGGAAGGCGGTGAGAAGCCGCCACTGTCCCGCAACTGTGATGCGCAACGAAACCGGCAACAAGGCCACTGCCGAACGGTGGGAAGGCGCCGGCGTAGGAAGTCATTGGTCAGTAGATGGTGGTCGGCAGCTCTTTGTTGGAACACTGCTTTTGAGAGCCACGGACTACGGACCAGGAGGCGCTAAGTCAGGAGACTCGCGCGGCGATCTGCGTTACCAACCTCTTTCGCGGAAAGGAGCTATGTAATGTTAAGAACAAAGTTGATTCGCCTGACTGGCAGATTCTGCCGGCCCACTTCACCTTCCACTCAGGTCAGGCAGTCGCCGAAGTCGAGACGCGTTGCTTGGTTGTCAACAGCCTGGGTGGTGCTCGTCCTCGTAGCACTTGCGCACGCGGTCACCGCAGCGCCCGCTCGTGGTCGCGTGGAGGGAAGCGTAACTGATCCCTCCGGCGCAAAGGTTTTTGGAGCGCGCGTTTCGCTTCGCGACACAGCCGGCCTGATTGCCTATCAAGCGCGCTCCGATGATGAAGGTCATTTTGCAATCAGCGACGTTGCCGCCGGCCGGTACAGCGTGTTTGTTGAAGCGTTGGGATTCTCGCAATCGAAAAGCATAACCGTCGATGTCCAGCCGGGGACGACCGAGAGTGCCAATGTGCCGCTTGAGATCTCGGCCATCTCCGATCACCTGGTCGTCACTGCGACTCGAACCGAGACGACGACTGCTGAGCTGGCCGGCTCGGGTTCTGTAATCACTGATGCGGAGCTGAAACAAGCAAATCAGTCGTCGATCAGCGAGCCGCTTCGAAGTATCCCTGGCCTCTCAGTCGCGCAAACCGGAGGCCGCGGCGGGCTGACCAGCATCTTCGCTCGCGGCGGTGAGTCGGATTACAACAAGGTTCTGATCGACGGCGTGCCGGTGAATGAGGCAGGAGGCTTGTTTGATTTCGGCGCGCTCACGCCTGAAAACATCGATCGGATAGAAGTAATGCGCGGGCCTCGAAGCGCGCTGTTTGGTTCGGATGCGGTGGCCAGCGTGATTCAACTGTTCACGCGGCGCGGCTCGACTTCAATTCCGGAGTTTGAGTTCTCAGGAGAAGGGGGAAGCTTTGATTATCATCGCGAAGCCGGGCTGCTATCGGGGCTAGCCGGATGGTTCGATTACTCGGGCAGCTTCGCCTTTCAAAGCACGGACGGGCGTTTCAGGAACAGCGATTACATCAACCGAACGGCCTCGACGAATCTCGGCTTTCGCCTTTCAGAGCGCGCCGGCCTTCGAGTCACTTCGCGTTGGACGAGCGACACGCTGGGCGCGCCGGGGCCCACCGCCGTCTTGTATGCCGATCCTGATCAGCGGCAGAAGCGGCGCGACCTGGCGCTGGCCGCTACGCTCGATCTGAAGACAACATCGCACTGGCACCAGACTGCGCGGTTCGTGTACTCGGAGTTCAACAGACATAGTTTCGATCCAGTTGCTGAAGACTTAACCAAACCCGACGTTCCGCCTTTGCCGCCGTTTTCTTTCTTCCCCGACTCAGCCTTCGATCTGCAGGAGCACCAGAAACGCGCCGGCGTTCACTATCAGACGATCGCGACGTTGGGTTCTTCGAACGTAGTCACGGCTGGCGCGGATTTCGAGCACGAGTCAGCGGTTTTCACCGACGACTTCAGCGGTCGCGTTTCGCCTACCAGGAACAATCTTGGATTGTATCTTCAAGATCAAGCGGCCTGGCGCGAGCGAATGTTCCTCACGGCTGGAGTTCGCGTCGAGCGCAACACCGCAACGGTGCCTTCCGATTTGCGATCAGTGCTGGCGACTCTCGGCTCGAGCTCGCCTGTCGGCGATGTTGGCTTTGGGCTCAGCGCGAACCCAAACGTCGCCTTCATGGTCGTCGCTCGCGCCAACAAGGGAGGCGCCGCAATCGGAGCGACTAAATTGAAGGCGAGCTTCGGGACCGGCATCAAGGGGCCCGAGATGCACGAGGCATTCAGTCCGAATATCTTCTTTCTCGGCAATCCAAGTTTGAATCCCGAGCGCGCGATCAGCTTTGATACCGGCATCGTTCAGGAATTCTCGAATCGTCGAGCGAGCATCGAGCTCACTTATTTCGAAAACAAGTTTCGTGACTTGATAATCTTCGAATTCGATCCGATCACCTTGGGGCCAATCAAGCTTCCCGACGGCCGGCTTACGAACTTCATCAACTTCGATCGCGCATCGGCGAGAGGCCTGGAGCTGATTGGCGCGGCGCATCCCTTGTTGCGATTGCGCCTCACGGCGAGCTACACGTTCCTTAGCTCGCGGCTCGATCAAAGTTTCGATCCGACGGACAAAGAAGTCGGGTTGCCACTTTTGCGAAGGCCGAGACACTCGGGCGCGATCGAGATCAACTGGACGGAGCAGCGTTATGATCTATCAGTTTCGGGCTCTTTCGTCGGCGCTCGACGGGACATTGATCCAGTCAGCGGGGCGAGGTTTGATCAGAACGGGAAAGCGATACTGAACCGCGGCTACGCAAAGGTGAACGCGGCAGGTTCATATCACGCCAGCAAGTCGGTCAGTCTCTTTGCGCGTGTCGAGAACTTGCTGAATCAAGATTATCAGGAAGTGCTCGGGTTTCCTGCTTACCGCTTGAATTTCAGCGCGGGTTTGAGAATCAGTTTGGGAGGAGGCAGGTGACAAAGCAATCCCGATTGCCGATCGCAACGGCCCTTAAGGCGAGCTATTTCTGTAACAGCGTGCGGGTCCCGAGCACTAAGCCTGACTATGAGCGCCCTCGCGTTTGAGCATTCGCTGATACATCTCGCGCAGAAGCAGAGCTAATTGCAGCCGCTTGCGCGAGATGCCCATCAGCTTTTTGTTTCCTCGCTGACGAGCAGTCTCAAGCATTTCGCGAAGAGCGCTTATTTCGTCTTCCTGCGCTCGTAGCCGCTCTATGAAATAGTCTTCAGGCATGACAATACAACCCGATTCTGTCTTATGTTGTTGAACTGAGGGGGAGGCCAACCAGTTCCAACTTTTGTTGTTTTCAGTCGGGGCGATTCTTTTCGATCGCTATTGTACATCAACAGAAACTACGGCGAAAGCAGAAAACCGGTTACTGCGTCGGACGTTTTTTTTCGGTCTCGCTCACACTGTTCACGGGCACCGCATAGCCATCGTTGCTCCGCTTGGGGACACCCAGCTTCTTTAGCAAAGGCGCTGACGGCAAGCCGGTTTGCGGAAGCCCGTTGGCCGATTGGTACTGCTTCATCGCCTGAGTCGTCGCGTCGTCGTATTGTCCCGAGGGAGGACCATCCATGTAACCGGCCTTAATGAGCGCCTTTTGTATCTCGGTCGCGCGTTCAGACGGGATGCCGCCGGAGGTCGGACGCGGGACAGCCGAATCAGGCGTCCGCGCCTCGGTCACGTACCCCCGATGCCTGCCGCTACGCGAGCGCGCGACGTACCGTGAGCGCTTTTCGGCTCTTGCGACTTTGCCGCGAACGTGTTTTTCGCGTCGCGGAGATTCACGGCGTGAGAGCTTGCCCCCCTTTGTTCGACTAGTTCGACTAGCTCGACTGGCCGGTGCTTCTCGCTTGGCGTGTCCGCGCGGAGCAGCGTGACTGGAACGAGACTTCTTGGCTGACGCAACATTGGCGCTGACCAGGAACATCACCAACGCTACACAAAAAATCCAAATCCATCTTCGGTGCATCGAGCGGTCCTCTTTTCAAAAACATTCCGTAAGGATTATTCCGTACTGCAAAGCCTGGGGCGAGCCTGACGCAGGATTATACCACCACCATCAGTGCCATCAAGGAAACTTTCGCGTTAAACGTTCGGCGTTCATCCTGCTCGTTCGTCATATCGAACGGTCATATGATTTAATTAGAGAACTCACGACTGGAGGACAGATGAAGGTCATCATAATCGGTGATGTGGTTGGCAAGCCCGGCCGCAAGGTTCTCACCGCAACGCTGAAGAGACTGAAAGAGCAACACGAAGTCGAGTTCGTTGTCGCGAATGTCGAGAACGCCGCCGAGGGCGCCGGCGTAGTTCCGAAAGTTGGAGATGAGATTCTGAACGCCGGCGTTGATGTGATGACTTCGGGCAATCACATCTTCGACAAGAAAGAAGTCATTCAGTACATCGAGAATCAGCCGCGCCTGCTTCGTCCTGCGAATTACGCGCCCGATGCGCCGGGACGCGGACTGTGGCTTGGCTCGACCGCATCAGGCACCCAGGTAGCCGTGATCAACATTCAAGGGCGCATCTTCATGCCGCCAACCGACTGTCCCTTCAGAGCAGCAGACCGATTGTTAGGGGAGATCGGCAATCGCGCGTCGGTGATCATCGTGGATCATCACGCCGAAGCAACCTCTGAGAAGCTGGCGATGGGCCAATATCTTGACGGGCGAGTCTCGGTGGTTGTCGGAACGCACACCCACGTTCAGACTGCGGACGAGAAGATTCTGACTGGTGGCACAGGCTACATAACTGATCTTGGAATGACCGGGCCTTACGACAGCGTGATCGGAGTCCAGTCACAGTTGGTGATCACGCGTTTTGTGCGCGGCTTGCCGATTCGATATCAGACTGCGAGCGAGAACGCGCAGTTGCACGGCGTTGTAGTTGAGATTGATGAGCGAAACGGTCAAGCGGTGGGAATCACCAGGCTGCAAGTTAAAGAGTAAGAGCGGAGAGCCGGCGATCCAGTCTCCGCTCTCAATCTTAGTGCGTTGATGACGTCAGTGCTGCTTCAAAGGTATCGACCGCGAAGTCCACTTGTTCGCGACTCACAATCAACGGCGGTGAGAAGCGCACGGCAGACTCTCCCGCGCCCTGGATCACAAGCCCTCGATTGAAGCACTCGATTACGATCTTGTCTC
>JADGNW010000083.1 GCA_017883315.1 Blastocatellia bacterium
ATACGGCGAAAGCGACGCGCTACAATCAGAGCCTCGCTCAACTCAGAGCCGAAGCGGTTCAACGTTATCTGGCGGACAAGGATAATGTTCCGCTGATGCGGATGTTCGCCGTTGGCTTCGGCGCTGCCAGACCCATGACGGAAAACGTCTCGACCAGCGAGTCGGCCAGTTCCAGCACCGGTAGGGCGCTTACCTTGCCGCGACGTGTGGAGATACGACTGCTAACTCACGCCGCAGTCGAGAACATTCGCGCGAAGACAGCTTCGGGCGCGTCTTCCCACTAATAATCACGGTTGTCGGGTTGGCGATCATCGTTGACTCCTACGGGGTAGTGACGAATTTATTCGCGCCTTGTCACAACGAATAAATTCGTCACTACGCAGCAGTTCAGCGAGGGGTTCAGTCGAACTCGTGAGTCGGAGCCGAACACCCGCGCGGAGGTAGAAGTTATCATCGCACAGATTTGCTCGATCAATGAAGGGATCGCGGGTCGTGTCCCATTCTTGTGTTGCTCGTTCTCAATTATTCTCAAACCTGTATTGTATTGCACAGACTTCCCAATGAGCTGACCTGTATTATAGCGTGCCGCTTGCTTCAAAACGCATTGGCAAACGCGAAAATTCTTTTGGAGTTGCCTACGGTCAATAGCCCTACAATCGAGATGTATGACTGGAAGAAGGAAAAGCACAACTCATATCCCTAAATTAGGTCTACCAGCAAATCAAAGCGAAGAAGGGCGGAGGCAAACCAATCATCGCCGCCCGGAAGTCTTCTGGGAATCATCTACTGGACGCTTGAAGAACAATTGGGTGCTCACCGATTTTCCCGACTCTGCTCGCCGAGGACTGAACTCTTTCACCTCGGAGTAGACAACTCACCAAAGGAGTACCGATGAAATCAAGATCAGGAAAGCCCTCAATCATCAAGCCAAAAGTGCCCGCCGCTATCTTCTCCGAAGGTGCTGCCAAGAACAGATTGAGAGCTTCAAGGACCAATCTCCGCGCCGCAGCTTCAAGACCTGTATTTTATGCTCTCGTCCTTGGGTTCTTAACTCTGGGTGTGCTTTTCGTCTCGCTGCCGATTGCGTTGACTGCGACACCCCCGGGTGGAACGCTCACAGATGCCAACGACGAGACTAATCCGCTTATGTATACAGCGGGGCCGTTTTTCATCTCGAATGCGACAGCGCAGGCGAATGGGACACCTATCTGCAACACTGCGACCCAGTGCGATGATTTTCTTCTTACCGTAAGTGTGTCCGCAGGCGTCGCGGCGACGAAGAATGTGAAGATCCAGGTTCAATGGCCGAACTCAGCGGCCGACTTTGATCTGTACGTTCTGGATTCATTGAACAACGTTGTCACGCAATCGGCTTCGTCTGCCGACCCGGAGACTGCATTCATCACCGCGGTTCCGACGACTCCGACGACATACACAGTGCGGGTCGCCCCTTTCGCGCCTTTGGGACAGAGCTTCACGGGCAGGATTAGTCTTGTCCCGAAACCTGTTTCACCTCCACCAGGCGCGGGACTCGCGCCAAGATACAAGGACTACGCATCTCCTCCAGGCGGCGGCGACTCGGCGGGTGAGCCTTCAATCGGAGTTGATTGGAACCCGAATGTTGCGAGCCTCAAACACGGCACAGTCAACACTGGCGGCGTAGCTTTCTTCACAGCAAACGCAGCCGAGCTTCGCACCAGTTTCGACGATTGTTCGTCGCCTGCTAAACATACGTGGGAAGATGTGACAAGCCCTCAGACGAGCGCCGGCGGCATAGATCCGATTGGGCTTGTTGACCACTACGGCACCTCTCCAACGCCGGGCCGCGTTTTCCAATCACAACTCGCGGCGGCTGCGGGGAGCATCCTCGCCTTTTCAGATGATGATGGACAAACGTGGACCCCATCTCAAGGAGCAGGCCAGCCCGCAGGCGTTGATCATCAGACCATAGGCTCTGGACCTTACTCAACGATGGGGCCGGGCGGTGTCGTTCCGCCGCATCCGACTTATCCGAATGCTGTCTACTACGCTTCGCAAGACGCAGCGACTGCATTGTGCGCTCGAAGCGACAACGGCGGATTGACCTTCGGCCCGGGCGTGCCGGTCTACAATTTGACCCAATGCGGCGGCATTCACGGTCACATCAGGGTCGCTCCGGATGGAACCGTTTACATCCCGAACAGAGGTTGCAGTGTCGGGACGGGTGCGCAAGGCGTTGCAGTCTCAACGGACAATGGATTGACTTGGACCGTACGCACAGTTCCCGGCAGCACCACCTCGAACGGCGATCCTTCAGTCGGCATCGCAAGCGATGGCACTGTCTATTTCGGATTTCAGAACGGTGATGGTCATCCACATCTCGCGGTCAGTCAGGACAGAGGACTAACCTGGGCCGATCAAGATGTAGGCGGTCAGGCCAACATTCAAAACTGCGTCTTTCCGGAAGTCGTTGCCGGTGACCCGCAGCGCGCGGCATTCGGCTTTCTCGGCACGACTACGCCGGGGAATTATCAGGACACCACGAATTTTCATGGCGTCTGGTATTTCTTCATCGTGACGACCTACGATGGCGGCAACACGTTCATCACTGTCAACGGGACACCAAACGATCCTGTTCAAGTCGGCTCGATCTGTACGGGAGGGACGACTTGTGGAAGCGACCGAAATCTTCTGGACTTCAACGACATCACGATAGACAAGGAAGGTCGCGTGCTTGCGGCTTTCGCGGACGGATGTGTGGCTCCTGGCTGCACGGAGAATTCGCCTTCAGCCGCCTCGCGCAGCGCGAAAGCGACGATCATAAGACAGTCGGGCGGTCGCAGGTTGTTAGCGGCATTCGATCCGGTTGAGCCCGCCGCGCCGCCTGCGCCGAGACTCATCTCTGCGGCGAAAGACAGCGCAGGAGTCGTCACGGTCAAGTGGGACGAGCCCGACAACGCAGGCTCGCCTCTGGCTAACTACAAGGTGTACCGGGGAACGACGAGCGGGGGTGAGGCTCTGCTTGCGATGATCTCGGCCAACAGTCCTAAGTACATTGACTCGAGCGGGAACCCGGCCACGCAATACTTCTATCGAGTCACTGCTGTGAACGCGCAAGGCGAAGGCCCATTTTGCGGAGAGGTAGCTACCACAGCAGCGCCGCCGTCCGAGACGCCCTGCCAACTGCCTGGCAGGACGATTGCGGACGATCCCGCTGGCGATCAAACCGGTGCCCCGGCAAATTCGGAGTTGGACATTACAAAGATTTCAATGGCCGAGCCTTTCCTGAACTCCTGCTCCAACCAACTCGTCTTCACGATGAAGGTCTCTGACCTCACAGTTGTGCCGCCGCAAGCTCGCTGGACGATCTTCTTCACGCGGACTGATAATGCGATGAACAGCACAGAGTACTTCGTCAGCATGAGCTCTGACAGCACTGGCAATCCGACGGGCGTCACCTTTGACTATGGCCACACCTCGATTGGGACGGGCGGAGTCAGGACGCTCACCACGGATGGCCCCGCCGACACAGGAAGCACGTTCTCGACGGACGGAACTATCGTCATCTTGATTTCAAACAGCAAGCTGACGTTCAATCTGAATCCCCCGCCGGCGACTCTGCCCCCACCAGGGCCGGGTGAGCAGTTCACCAATATCAACGCGATAACTCAGCAAACCATCGGCGTATTGCTTGCGACTATCGATTCGACCGGCAGCAACAGCTACACGCTGGTAGGCAATCTCTTCTGTGAGCCGAATAACCCGCCGATCGCTTCGCTTTCCGCGACACCGACGACAGGGAATCCACCGCTGGTTGTCAGCTTCGACGCTTCAGGCTCCAGCGATCCTGATATGTGCGACACGGTCGCGGCTTACAGTTTCAACTTTGACGACGGCACCGGTATGGTTGTCTCTCCATCGCCGACCATAATGCACACGTACAATTCGCCCGGCCAGTTCAGGGCTACGGTAAGGGTGATAGACTCGCGCGGTTTGATTAGCAGCAACACCGCATCGGTCAACATCGAGGTGGAGAATTGTCTCTCAACGTCATCTGTCTCTTCGACGGGAGGCTGCTTCACCGGCGATGCATTCAACGGCACGGTCGATGTCACGGCGGAGAATGGCTGTGGCTGGACTGCGACGAGCCATGATGCCTGGATCACGATCACAGCCGGAGGCAGCGGCTCAGGCAACGGAACCGTCAGCTATTCGCTTGCGGCAAATCCGACGAGGATTCCCCGACAGGGAACGATGACCGTCGCCGGGCACACGTTCACGGCGCTTCAGGGGATTACCTTCCTCGACGTTCCTACGTCGAATGTGTTCTACACGGATATCGGAAAGATTTCTGCAAAAGGCATAACCGTCGGTTGCGACTCGCAGAATTACTGTCCGGGGCAATCAGTCACGCGGGCGGAGATGGCAGCCTTCATCGTCAGGGCGCTGGGCATATTTGATCCGCCACCGCCTGCAAGTCAGCGGTTCACGGATGTGCCGCCGTCTTACTGGGCTTATGCGTTTATCGAGGAGCTCGCAAGACGTGGCATAACCGTAGGCTGCGGCGGAGGCAACTTCTGTCCCAACGATCCGGTGACCCGCGAGCAGATGGCTGCGCTCATCATGCGGGCACTGGGAGAGTTCAACCCACCGCCACCTGCCAGTCAGCGATTCAACGATGTTCCGCCGTCTAATCAGTTCTATGCGTTCATAGACAGGCTGGCGGTGTTAGGCATCACTTTGGGCTGCCAGCCGTCTCCGCCGTTGTATTGTCCGAGCGATCCGGTTCCTCGCGAGCAGATGGCGGCGTTCCTCAACCGCGCCTTTGGCTGTCCGTAAAGGCCAAACGGTTCGAGTAACTTCGAGTAACCATGAATGGGGCGACTTGCAAGTCGCCCCATTTTCTGGTCGTGCCCTCTAGACTTTCCTTCCTTAACAAAATCAATTCCTTAAGTGCTATAATCTGGGAGCAACCGGATCTAGAGCCATCGCATCACATGCAGTGAGGTCATGGCCTACATCACAAACACGTTGACTATGACCGTGACCGGCGAACGAATCCAACCGGCGTCCGACGTGGAACTAGCCAGGGCAGCGGCTGCCGGGGATTCCTCAGCGTTTGAAAAACTGTACGAGCAGCATCATAGAAGGGTCTACTCTCTGTGTTTGAGGATGCTCGGGAATGGCACGCACGCGGAAGATCTAACTCAGGAGGTCTTCCTCCAGGTCTACAAGAAGATTGGAAGCTTCCGCGGCGATTCGGCGTTCACAACGTGGCTTCACCGCTTGACCGTGAATCAAGTGCTGATGCATTTTCGCAGGCGCGGGGTGAAACTCGAGCACACAAGCGAAGAGGGCGACTTCACTAACGTTGTCGAAACGCCGCTGCAGAGTACTCGGCGAATTTCGATGATCGACAAACTTGCGCTCGAGAAAGCGATCTCGGAGTTGCCCAACGGTTACAGAACGGTATTTGTGTTACACGATGTCGAGGGCTACGAGCATGAGGAAATCTCGAATCGACTCGATATCAGCATCGGCACATCGAAGTCGCAACTGCACAAAGCGCGCATGCGCCTACGACAGTTGTTGAACAAGACGTAAGCCCTCAAGCTTTGCTTTTGTGTCAGGTGAGATCAAATGGTTTGCACGCAGTGTCAGGAACTACTATCGGAATACATCGACGGCGCGCTAGAGCTGGGTGAACAGGTTAATATCGAGCGCCATCTCGCCGATTGTGAGTCGTGCCGTGCCTTGCGCGATGACTTTCTCCAGATAGTTCACTTCAGCCATCAACTCCCGCTGCAATCGCCCTCTCCGGCGTTGTGGTCGCGCATCCGCTCGGACGTCGATTCGTTGCACTCTGGTGTCTGGTCGCGCCCCCGGAGATGGCTGGCCCGGATCAAGACGCTCAGGACGCTCAACTTCAATCTCTCGATTCCGCAGTTGGCTGCAGGCGCAGCGGCCCTGGTGGTAGTCGTCTCGATCGGCGCCATTCTTTCACAGCGCGACGGCCGCTCCCTTCAACCAGCCGCGCCATCCGTTGCGTCGGCCGAAATAACTCCGCTGTCAAATGCGGATCTGCAGCAGCTCGAGAAGCAAATCAGTTCTTTAAGCGAAACGGTCGAGCAAAAGAAGACTTCGTGGGACCCCGAGCTCAGAACCGAGTTCGAGCGAAATCTCTATTACATAGATCAATCGCTGGTCGAGTGCCGCCATCAACTGAAGAACAATCCTGTCGATGATGTGTCGCAGGAGTTGATGCTTAACGCGTATCGGGAGAAAGTCCGTCTGCTGGAAGGCTTCGACAAGTTTTGAGACTCGGCGGCGCGCTCTGCAAAGGGGATTTGGTGTTCCGAAGAATGCTTCAAACAAGCAGCCACGCGGGACGCAAGCGTACTAAATTTCCCATAGGCATCATTCTCGCTGGATTGCTCTCCTTCGGAACTCTTGCCGTTTCCAGTGATTCGCTGTCGCGCTTCGAGCGGACATACGCTCCGCAAGGCCCGGCTCATCTGACCATCTCAAATGTAAACGGCAGCGTTCGCGTTGTCGCCTGGGACAAGAAGACGATTTTCGCGCACGCGAACGCCGCTCCGTCGGTCGTGATCGAGGATCAGGTCATTGGAAATGACATCGAGATCGCCACGAAGCGTAATCTCAGACTGGGTCACGCGGACTTCGAAATTTCGGCGCCGCCCGACACTGCGGTAACGGTCAAAAATTATGTGGGTGAAATAGAGCTCAAGGGAATCAACGGACACGTCAGCGTCAATTCCATAGACAGTAATGTTCATCTTATCAATATCAACAGCCCCGCTGTGGACGTCAGAGTGACGACCGGGGACATTTACTTCGACGGAGAGTTGCATGATGGCGGCGCCTACAGCTTCCAATCGATGAAAGGCGACCTCGATATCACCCTGCCGAGCGGAACGCCCTTCAATCTGAATGCGCGCGCACTGAGCGAAAACATAAATCTCGGATACTTCGTCAACAGTCTGACCGGCTCGTCCCGCGGGCCGAAAGGAATCGCGGGCACGCATCTGAGAGGCGGCCCGCGGCTCACTCTTACCAGCTACGCTGGCCGCATCTTGCTTCATAAGAAGTAGCTTGAAGCGCCGGGCCGGTTATGCTACAAAAGCGCTCGCAGCTACTCGGCAGCACAAGCCTCAGCCTTTATGTCATCGCTGAAAAACTCTTGCCACGATTGTGGAATGCCGCTGGCCCCGGGCGTTTCCCACTGCACGCACTGCGGAGCGACGGTTGGCACTCTGTTCTCCGAAGCTGCGGCTCCGACGCCCAGCGCTAAAGAGAAACGCCACCGAGGAGCCACTGAACACGCCGACTTTCATTACAGAATCGAGAAGGCGCAGGAACGAGCTAACAACTCCGTGATACTTGCGCTTTCCAGCTTCGTCTGCCCGTTTCTCGGGTTCTTTCTTGGCGTTGCCGCGATCGTTCTCGGAGCAATGGCCGCTCGCAGTTTGAAGGCTCATCAGATCGAAGACGGACGAGGATCAGCGCTCGCCGGTCTGATTATCGGGGTGTTGGGCTTGATAGCGCAGGCAGCCTATGTAGTCTACGTGGTGAAGTCCGGCAAGCTGCCGTTTATTGGATGACGCTGCCCTTACTTCACTCCCGCGATCACCGTAGCCTTGATTGAAAAATCGAAAGAAGCATGGTAGCGGTCGCGTTCGATGATCGACACGATGTGACGGCAAACCTCACTGCGAGTCTCTTCCGGAACGATCTCCAGCCAGTCGGACAGAAACGAATCACTGATCAGCGGGGAATCCAAAAACGCTTCCCCGGTTTCGTAGCTGAACTCTTCTTTGCTGAAAAAGCTTTCGACATTGCGCAGCCCCGATCGCCTGGCCATTGCCTCCGCATCGGAAAGGGTGCTGCGTTCGTTAATCAATCGCTCCAGTGCCGACCACACCTCGTTGTCAATTCCAGTTTCGTGCAGCGCCTCCCAGTAGATTGAAAAGAATTCGTCAAAGCTTCCATGAGTGGCGAGCTTCAAAATGACTCGGCCTTCGGGCTGAGCAACGCGGACCATCTCAGCCAGCACCTTTTCTATCTCTTCAGCCCGCAGCATCGAAGCGTCGCCGATGACGGCTTCAAACCGGTTGCTCTCGAATGGCAACTCCGAAGCGTTGCCCTGCTCGAATCGGACATCATCTAATTTGATGACTTGAGCCTTCGCGCGAGCAATCGCAATCCGTTCCGCGCTCGGATCGATTCCTATTACCGCGCCCTTGTCTCGCATCCGTTCCGCGAGCTCGATCGCATGAGCACCGGTCCCGCAGTTAACGTCGAGAATCTCTCCCTCGATCGGCATCTTCAGGTTTTCGTTTATCAGCGTGTCGAAACGGTCACGCCAGTCGGGCGCGATAAAGAGGTCGTAACGAAATGCCAGCTCCTTTGCATCGATCATGACTGCTTAGAATGCATGATAGCATGCCGACGATTTGAGTCGTCAGCGCAACTGCATTGCGGCGCGCTCTGCCCATCGCTAGAATAGCCAATCGCTTTTTCAAACATCTGGTCGCATGGAATCACTAACAGCACAATGCCCGGTTTGCCGTCGCGAAGTAGATCGCCAGGACATGACCAGTTCGGATGATATCGATGAATCGCTGCATCCGTTGCTTGCTGTCAACATGCACACCTGGGAGCCGGGCAGGCAGATTTGCACTGATTGTGTCCGTCGTTACTCAAGGCTCCACGATGAGCTGTCGGCTGCGTTTCCTCAATTCGCCGAACAGGAGCTGAAGGTCATCCCCACTCCAATGCGGCTCGATGCGCCCGACGAGTTTCGCGGCCGCGGGGTGACAATGGCTTTCCTCGATTCCGGCTTTTACGCCCACCCCGATCTAGCGAAACCGCGGGACAGGATCTTGAAGTATGTGAACCTTGTTGAGCGCGCGAAATCGGACGACTTGACCGTCCCGCAAGTATCTTCGTGGCACGGAATGATGACTTCGGTGGTTGCCGCCGGAAACGGGTTTCTATCCGGCGGGCTCTACCGGGGCATCGCCTCCGAAGCGAATACCGTTCTTGTGAAGGTCGGAATGTCGTCGCGCGTTCGTCACTCGGATCTTGCGCGCGGCATCCGCTGGGTGGTTCGCCATCGAGAAGAATTTGATATTCGTATTATCAATATCTCAGCCGGAGGCGATTTCGAAGCAAGCTACCTTACAGACGAACTATCGCAAGCAGCGGAAGACGCGACTCGCGCCGGCTTGCTTGTGATTGCAGCCGCCGGCAACTCCGGACATATGACTAATCATCCGGTGCTGCCGCCGGCATCAGCGCCTTCGGTAATCGCGGTAGGCGGGCTCGACGACAAGAACAATCTCGATTTCTCAGACAACGATATGTATCGCTCGAGCTACGGCCCGACGATTGACGGACTGCAGAAGCCTGAAGTGATTGCGCCGGGGATCTGGGTCGCAGCGCCGATATTGCCCGGCACTCCGACTGCTGAACAGGCAGTGTTGCTGTCAAAACTTGAGAGCGCTTCCGACTCGGATTTGCGTGAGATAATCAAACAGCACGCCGGAGTTGATGAAGACCTCGACGAGGCTGCTCATCTTGCGCCGTATCTCTTGCGACAGGTCGTCTGGATCAAGATACGCGACAACAACGTCATCAGCGGTCATTACAAGCATGTCGACGGCACAAGCTTCGCGGCGCCGATCGTTTCGTCAATCGCGGCGCAGATGCTGGAAGCCGTTCCCGACTTGAAGCCTCACGAGGTCAAACTAGCGCTGATAAGAACCGCGGTGAGGCTGCCTCACTCGGAAGTTGACCGGCAAGGTTGGGGAATGGTGAACCCGCGCGCCGCAATCGCCGCCGCGCTGGCGATGCGCGGCAAAGGTTATCACAAACACTGAGCGGCCCCCCGTTTGAAATGTCAACTTTCTTCGTGGTAGAAATGAGGCTAATGCGCTGGCGAAATATCCTGATACACATCGGCATTTTTTGAGACTCTGGAGGCCGGATGCGTCGTATAAGCGTCAAGACGATCAAAGTGGCCCGGCGGGCGTTGGCGGTTCCCGCTTTTGAATTCTAAGCGAAGGAGACGAGTGAATAGTATGGACAGCAAATTGGCACCGCAGGCTGAGGCGCCGCAGACGGCAGCCGAACCCACAATCCCGGTTTCCAATCCTCAGGAGGCGAAGCAAGGCAAGCCGGCTTCGTATTCGATGATGGAACCGAAGATGCGCCGCATCTACGGGGAGTTCTACCGCGAGATTTACTACTCAGAGAAAAAACATCTCGACACAAAGACTCAGGAGTTGATCTCACTAGCCGCGTCGTTGGTGGCCAAGTGTCAGGGATGCATCGAGGGACATCTCAAGAAAGCCATGGAATCAGGCGCAAGCGAGGAAGAGGTCAGTGAGACGATTTCCATTGCCGCCGCCATCAACGCTGCTGCGATCATCGATCTGACCGATGTCGCCGCTGCCAACTTGGACATCAATCACTTTCCAAGCGACGGACCGCGCTTCAGAGGTTAATAATGGAAATTCTCATGCATATGGCAATCGGGATACTCTCGATTGTGATCGCGTTAGTAGCCAACGTCGCAGCTCACATGATGCCGCGACAGACTGGCGCAAATCAGCAAACCTCGTCTTCAGTCCAATCAGCTACGGATAGCCATGTCGAGTATGGTTCACTACAGTCCGCCGCGCTGGGCAAAGAGCTGAAGTTCGCGATTCAGTACCCGCCGTCTTATCAAACAGACGCCAAGCGACGCTATCCGGTGCTCTACTTCCTTCACGGAATGTTCGGCAACGAGCGAGAGTTCGAACGCCGAGGCGTTGCAGCCGCCATCAACAAGATGCGCGAAGAGGGTAAGATCGGCGAATTCGTGATCGTGTCGCCTGCGGGCGAGAACAGTTTCTACCTTAACGCGAAGAACGGCGCGCGATACGAGGATGCGATCATCAAAGATTTGATTCCGTACATCGAGAAGAACTACCGCGTGATGAACACACAGTCCGGGCGGGCAATCCAGGGAATCTCGATGGGCGGCTGGGGCGCATTGCTCCTCGCGTTCAGGTATCCGGATATGTTTTCGACCGTGACCACTCACAGCGCTGCTTTGTTTACCGAGCTGCCACATCCGTCAGGAACTGACCGCCGCTCGCAATACATGCTGCAACTGATCGGCAAGATCTTCGGCGATCCACCCGACGAGGATTACTTTCGCTCGGTCAACCCCGTGTTCGTCGTTGACGCGAACGCTGCAGCGATCAAGAAATCGGGCATTAAGATTTACTTTGATTGTGGTGAGCAGGACCGATACGGATTCCAGGAGAGCAACAAAGTCTTTGACGAGAAGCTGACGAAGCTTGGCCTCGCGCACGAGTTTCATCTGTTCCCCGGCAATCATGGTTGGGAATACATGATCTCGGTAGCCGACCACTCCTACACATTTCTGTGGAAGAACTTCAAGGCTGACGGCAAGCCTTCGGCGGTGCACTCGCGCACGAGTCGCTGAATACAACGCTCTCCCGTGGTATTGTCCGGGCTGACGGTTACGTCCGTCAGCCCTTTTGATTTGGATCAACCAGTGCCGTCCCATTCAGCAAAGAACGCACGGAGCCGATTCGCCGAACTGTTGTCGCTCGACGACGAGCAGATTAACCTGGCCGAAGCCACGTTGCTGATCGCGGCGGAGGAGTACACCAACCTCAATATCGAGGATTACCTCGAGAAGCTCGATCACTTCGGGGAGCTTGCTCGCGAACGGGCAGCAGGCGCGCGCGACGCCATCGATGTGATCTCGGCGCTCAACTCAACTCTCTTCGAAGCGCTCGGATTTCATGGCAACCGAGACAGCTACTACGATCCACGCAACAGCTTCTTGAATCAGGTGATCGACCGGCGAACTGGAATACCGATCACACTGACGGTTGTCTACATGGAAGTTGCCAAACGAATCGGCTTTCAGATCCAGGGCGTGGGCTTGCCTTATCATTTCATCGCAAAGCACGAGACCTTGACTGGCGATATCTTCATCGACCCCTTCAATGAAGGCAGACTGTTGAGCGCTGCCGGCTGCGCGGAGTTGCTAACGGAGATAAGCGGTGGAAAGGATGATCTGCAGCCGGAGCACCTCGAATCGGTAAGCAACAAACGAATCCTGGCGCGCATTCTCTTGAACCTTCTGGGGCTCTACAAAGCAAACGATCCTCGCGGAGCGCTGGCAACAATCGACCGCTTATTGCTGATCAACCCGGACTATACGCCTCACATACGCCTCCGAGGATTGCTATTGGCGTCGGCAGGCGACCAAACCAAAGCGATCGCCGAGCTTGAGCGATATCTTGAGCTTGTTCCCGATGCAGACGACGCCGGCACGATCCGAGAACAGATTAAGTCAATCCACCTTAACCAGGTCAGACGCAACTGAAAGCCGCAGCCGCGTAAATGTTGTTAGTCACTGCCGGCAACTTTGCTCGTATACACAATTTGTCTGTCTGATCTGTGCCGCCGCGACGTAAGGCTAGGCGTGACTTTAGTTTTTTCGCTCTCCTTTTGTTATGGTAGACTGATTGACGAAATTCAATATGCCTCGCCCCGCGCGCCTTGTTTTAGCGAAGTCGAATGCCCGCCTCATAATGAGTGGGCCGAAAGCGTGGAACCGAGGCCCCTTTAGGAGGGGAAATGTGGGCTAGACTCAAGAGGCTGTTTCGTTCCGTTTTTGGCGGACTCATCGAGAAGGCCGAAGACCCCGAGCTCATCCTCCAACAGACCATCCGCGATATGCGCGAGAAGGTCCCTCAGATGCAGAACAACGTCGTGCAGGTGATGGCGACAGAGAAGCTGTTGCAGAAAGAAGTCACCATGCTCGAGCGCGAGATCAAGGACTACGACGCCAAAGTTAAAGCTGCAATTCAGTCGAATCGCGACGACATCGCTCGCACCTACATCACAGCTCTACAGGAGA
>JADGNW010000459.1 GCA_017883315.1 Blastocatellia bacterium
CAAGGTCTCGGCAGATACTATCTTCTTCTTATCGATCATTGATCCCTCGACTCGCGCCTGTCTTCGAAAACAAGTCTGCTCACCTTAATACCGAAGCCTTACCTTTATCAACACTCGAAGACGAATGGTCGCGGTTCATTTTAGAGTTCAAGCTTCAGCTTGCGCATCGTACTCAGCAGCCTGAAGACTGAACTCTGAACCTAAACTGAACCACTATCCGTCGAATGTCAGGGATGAGCGTGGCTATTCTTGATTTCGCGGGAGCATGGCCTCAAGTTCACGGTTCTTGACACCTCGACTTGGCGCCCCTTACCATCTGGCGTCATCGAAAGGCAGTACCGATCAGATGACCTTGTGAAGTCGGAGGAACGAGTTGCAGACTACCAAGAGCAGAACGCAGCCTGACATTCGCGCGATCGCGCGACTCATTCCGCCTGCCGGAAATCTGGTCCAGGGTCAGAGCGAAATTGCGCTCCACCCCGACCTGGCTCGAGCGCTCAATGAAGTTGTTGCGGCCGGACTCAACCACTACAGCTTCTTTGAAGGCGTGGACGAACTGCGCCACGCGGTAGCCGCGAAGCTGCGTTTGTTCAATGGTGTTAGCATCGATCCGGATCGGCGGCCGCTCGAGCTGATCATTACGCCGGGCGCAACAGGCGGCCTGGTCACCATCGCACACACGTTTTTACGAGGCGCGTCGGCGGTCATCTTCGAGCCATACTATCCTTATCATAAACGCACACTGGAAACCGCCGACGCTCGAGTCGATGTAGTGAAACTCACCGGCGATGATCTCGCTCTGGACGTCGACGAATTGCGCCGCGTTTGTGGCGCAGGGAAGTCGCGATCCGCGTATCCGCTCAAAGCCATCATCGTGTGCTCGCCTGCTAATCCAACTGGCCGTGTGTTCACCCGAGACGAATTGACGTCGATCGTCTCGTGCGCCCAGGAGTTTGATTTGATGCTGATCTCGGACGAGGTCTACGAGCACTTCGCTCTTGAACCGGCCGACCACGTTTCGACTGCATCGCTGCCAGGGGCATTCGAGCGGACGATCACCGTGAGCTCGTTTTCGAAGTCGTGGGCGGTGTCAGGCTGGCGACTCGGCTACGCCTACGGGCCCGGCAATTTGGTCGGCAAGCTGGGCGCGTTGGGGAACATTTATTACGTCTGCACTCCGACCCCGCTTCAGCACGCGCTCGCTCGGGTGCTGCTCAAGGACCCGGCCTATTACGAGCGCTTGCGCGCTGACTTCGCGTGCAAGCGACAAATCATGACCGACGCTCTGGACCACGCCGGTTTTCGCGTCTATCCTTCGCGGTCGAGTTTTTACGCCTGGGCTCGCATACCCGCGCGGTTCGAAAATGCCACCGATCTTAACGAGTTTCTTATACGCGAGGCGGGCGTTGCCGGCGTGCCGGGCAGCGCCTTCATGGACGACGTCGAGCGTGACGTCTACATGCGGCTGTGCTTCGCTCGCGAAGACTCGATGCTCAAAAGCGCCGCTCAGAGCCTCGTTCGCGCACTGACGCAATGATCCTGCCGGCTGGTTTACCGACACACTCGTTTAAAATTTGCAGATTTATCTCGGCCTTGACGCGACCGTGCGCCTACTGCCCGACTACCTGCCGGACGACCTGCCAGAAGACCTGGAGGATAACCGTTGCTCGAGTTGAGCGCGTCTTACTATGTCGGCGATTCTTGAATCCACCTCGCGGCCGGCTTCACAATTGGTGCATACGCGGCGATCCTCAAAGTGAGCCACGTCACTCCAATGACCGACTGTGCCGGTGCCGCGGCACTCGGGGCACACACTCGCTTCGGCGTCGGAGTCTTTGCTTGCAATTGTTTTCTCTACCGCAACCATAGTACTCTCAGGGTCCTCCCCGCTCCGCGACTCGACTAATATTTTTAAGCCGGTACCACAATATATTAGTCGCAATCCTAAATCCAGCCCGTTGTAATGTCAACCATCTCCTGTACACGAATAGCAGGAGGCCTTGCGCGCCAGAGGCGGACTTGTTGTGGCAGGCCGGTTCGTTTATTGTATTTTTCTGCGGATGTACGAACTTAGAGTCTCGAAGGTGACGACATGAGAATCAGACCGCGAGAGCGTCAGCGGGTTGCTGAAATCCTCAATGAGGAGCTTGAGCAGGCTCATCGCCGGATCAGCGAGCGCCTGTCAGAAATGGAGCGCCTGCCGGTCGCCAGTAAGGACGACTCGCTGGACGGAGTCCGGAGCTTCTATCAAGACCTGACCGACAACGATTGGACCGATTCTGATGAGCAAGCGCTGGGCGATTTGGCGGGCTCGACTGAGGAAAAAATCAAGCAGATGATGCGTGAAGCCTTCCGGCGCTCACGCGTGCATCCCATTCCAAGCCTTGCTTCATTGATTCACATTGCAACAAAGGGCCCGGGGCTTCCGGGTCTCGAAGCCGGCGCGCTCTACTCGAACCCCGATGCTGTGCCAGCCGCCGAACGCGAACGATTAGCCAGTCTGTTGCACAGAGAGCTCGCGGAAGCTGCCAACAAGATAGCTTACAGATTGAAGCTGAGTGACTCGACGGCGGAGGTCGTTCGCAAACAACTCGAGAGCGTCGAAGGAACCATCATTAGCGAATTAACACCGCTGGTGTGACTGACTGGATTGAACAAATCAACTTAGGAGAAAACAGATGGCAGACTATCCCAAGCAATACATAGACAAGCTTGATGCAGCGTGCGGCAAGGAAGCATGGCCGCTGATTGGCTTGTACATTATCGCTATGATTGTAACGGCCCTCGCGCTCTATATCGTCGGCCAGGTCGCGAACCGTCTCTAGTAATTAAGCCGGCGCCTTCACACTCACCCTTGGAAAGCATCAACGACGAGCGCAGCGGTCATACGGAGCGGCTGAACTACTTCAACTATTTCACCGAGGTCGAGGAGGAGTTCGTCCGCAGGCGCGGCAAGCAACTGCTGATCTCGCCAATGGACTGGGCCCTTGTCGAAACCTGGAAGGACGCCGGCATTCCGCTTCACATAGTCCTTCGCGCCATCAACGAGTCATTCGACGCTTATGATGCGCGCGCGCAAAAGTACCGCAAGGTAAATTCAATTTTCTATTGTCAGCAGGCCGTCGAAGCCAGTTTTGCCGAGTACCGCCTCGCGCAAGTGGGCGGAGGCGACCAGACTCAAACCGCCGGCGGCGAAGAATCCAGCGAACAACCCGCGAGCGACCAGTCAGCGTTCCCGAAGGAAGTCATTCTCGAATTCCTGGCGCGCTGTGAAGAAGAACTTCGCCTGATCGGTTCACGTGCGTTGGACGAAGGCCGGACTGAGATTGAGGGTGCTATCGCGCGGGCTCGAGCAAGGTTAACGGAAATCGTTTCAGAAATCGTTGGGTCGGCGCGCGTGGACGCGGAGGCTCTCGAGCGAGACCTGGACGCAATCGATCGGATGATTCTTGAGGCTGCGGCCCGCGAGCGCGGTGAAGAAGAACTCAAGAAGATTCGCGTTGAAGCCGAGTCGCAACTGCGCTCGTATCGCAAGAAGATGGATAAGGCAATCTACGAGCAGACCGTTCAGAATTTTGTGTCGCGCCGGCTGCGCGAGATCAATAACATTCCGCGCTTGAGCCTGTTCTATCTGTGACGCTGTACGGGCGCCTCTTTGGGGGGCCCCTTCATCGTGAGTCGTCATTCGACAGGCGAGGAGGGGCGCCCACCGAGGGATGCCGTACAGGTCATCTACTTCCTTCGCGGAGCGCTCACCTGTTATGTTGACTTCGTGAAGAACTCCACGCTCAGCGTTGGCGATGTCATTGAAGTCACGACCGAACGGCTCGCTTACGGCGGCGAAGCTGTGGCCCGATACGACGGTCTCGCTGTGTTCATTCCCTTCGCCGCGCCCAAAGAACAGCTTCGGGTTCGAATCACTGAGCAAAAGAAAAACTTCGCGCGAGCCGTGATAGAACGCGTGCTTGAGCCATCGCCCTTCAGACGCGAGCCGCTTTGCCGGTACTTCGGGAACTGTGGTGGATGCCAGCTCCAACATCTTAGCTACGAGGCGCAACTTGAATCGAAGGTTGGTTTTGTGCGAGACGCGCTAGAGAGAATAGGCCGCGTCGACTGGACTCACGAGATAAAGATCAGAAGCGCGGCTGAGTTCGGCTATCGGAGTCGCACCCAGGTAACGATCGACTGGAAATCTCGCCGTGTCGGGTTCAACCGCGCACGCTCGAACGCCGTGTGCGACGTAGAAAGTTGTCCGATACTCGTGCCTGAACTTGATCAGGCGCTCGCATCGCTACGAGTCGCGGTGGCCGAAGCCGGCGGAGGCGACCATCCCGAGTTTCGTTTCTCACAAATAGATATGGCCGCCGGTGATTCAGGCGTAGCGCTCGAGCCATCGATCGCAGGTCTCCCCGGAAGCCCGCTTCGACAAGTCGCACGCAATGCCGTTTACAATTTCGGCCCTTCGACATTCTTCCAGGGCAACCCTCAGTTGCTCGACGATCTGATCGACGAAGCTGTAGGTCAAGATTCGGGCGACCTTGCGATCGACCTGTATGCAGGAGTCGGCTTATTCACGATTCAGATGGCGCGTAGTTTCAAGCGCGTGATCGGAGTCGAGTCCGACTCTCGCACCGCGCAGTTCGCACCTGAAAACATCGGCGCAAATGAACTGACGAATGTCGAGTTTCATACCAGCAGCGTTGAGCCGTGGCTCAGGAGATTCCTCGACACGAAACCGTCGTCGCCAGATCTTGTTCTGCTCGACCCTCCACGAACCGGCGCGGCGGAATCAGTCGCGCTCGTTGCAGAGTTGAAACCCTCGCGAATCACTTA
>JADGNW010000460.1 GCA_017883315.1 Blastocatellia bacterium
CGAGGTCAACAGCCTTTCACAACGGTCTGATCCAGACATTCCGATACCTGACAGGATTCCCATGATCCTGAAGCCTCAGCGACGCCGGACCGTGCGCGATGTAATTTGCCGCACGGTCGTGCCAGGTGTTTCCATAGATCTCGACGTTGTTCTGAATCAGCACTCCATTGTGCAGCACCGTGACGCGAGCACGCTAGGTTACTTTGCCCTGCTCATCAAACTTCGGCGCCTTGAAGATGATGTCGTAGCTCTGCCATTCGCCCGGCTTCCGCGAAGCGTTTACCAGCGGCGCAAATTGGTTGTAAATCGAGCCGGCCTGACCGTGATAGTAAGTCTTGTTTCCGAACGAATCCAAAACCTGCACCTCGTAGCGCTCCATCAGAAACACCCCGCTGTTGCCTCGCTCCTGACCTTCGCCCTTCACTTCGGACGGCGTAGCCCATTCGATGTGCAACTGACAGTCGCTGAACTCTTGCCTGGTCGCGATGTCGCCGGTCCCCGCAGCCACTTCCATGTAGCCGTCCCTGACTTTCCATTTAGCTTCGCCTTTGCCGGAAGCCGCGCGCCACTTCGAGAGGTCTTTGCCATCGAACAGCACAATAGCATCCGAGGGAGGTTCGCTATTGGACTTGCCTGGGGTGACGATGGCCGGCTCGTTCTTAGGCGGCGGGAACGGCGCGAGCTCTTGTGTAGTCTGACTTACAACGCAGATGGCCGACGCCGCGGCAAGCGCGAGGGTTGATGCGCCGATCAGTATTTTGGTCTTCATAGGACTATTGCTCCGGTTTCTTCTCCATTGTGGGGTTCGTGTTGTACTTGGGCGACTGACCTTTAGGGATGCTTATCCAATCCCAGTTCCCGTCGTTTAGAATCCGGGCCAGCAGCACTATCTGCCCGACGTGATATGAAACGTGCGCGAGCGATCTGCACAGCGCTCCGTCAACTGTCCATGCCTCGCCTCTGATGTAGACCGTCTGTTGCAGATGTTCGTCGCTCAGCCGTGAAAGCTCCGACTCCAACACATCCCAACCTTTAGTCCATATTCGTTCAATGTCCGCTGCATCATACTTCGCATCTTCAAATTCCGAATCCCGATTCCTCCACGGCTTCTCGCCATCGCTAGTGAGGAAGTCAGTGAAACGTGAAATAAAGTTGCCGCTGATGTGCCTCACGATCATAGCGATCGAGTTGTTGTCAGGTCCGATCACGATGTTCAGGTCATCGTCCGACACTTGTCGCATAGCCTTTTCGCCGATGGCCTTGTAGCGCGCGTACTCAACTGTGAAGTCCTTTAGCATGGATCCCTCCATCATCCTCGGCGGGATACTATAGCCGAAGGTGGTTTATCGACAAGCGCGGGCCGCACCCTTGTGAAAACAAGCCGAAAATTGACGCTCGAAGAAGCCGAGTGTTAGACTGCTGGCCTCGACAACAGGAGGCGCACATGCCGGTAAGCGAGAGACTTCTTGAGATACTTGCCTGTCCAGTCTGTAAGGTAAAAGTCGAATTGAAGCCCGACGGAAGCGGACTCAAGTGCACACAGTGCAAGCGAGTGTACCCCATACGCGACGATATTCCCGTGATGCTTGTAGACGAGGCTGTGATTGAAGAGTGACCGACGCCGAACCGCGATCATCAGCCGTCTCGCCTCCCTCCGTCGACTGGACGCGCGTCCGGAGAGTGTTGCTCATTCGTTTGCGTTCGATAGGCGACACAGTTTTGATGACCCCATGCCTTCAGGCTCTTAATGATTGGCAACCGGACGTTGAAGTATCTGTCGTGATCGAGCCCCTGGCCGCGCCGATTCTCGAAGGAAATCCGCTCGTAGATCATCTTTTCGTAACCGGAAAGTCACTTGTGTCAAAGTCCACGCTCATCGGCAAACTCCGTACCGAGAAGTTTGATCTTGCGTTCAACCTTCACGGCGGGACAACGGGAATGTGGCTCGCAGCGATGTGTGGCGCAGAACACACATTCGCTTATCGAGGTCAGCGAGGTTCGTGGCTGCTAACCGATCGCGCCCCAGGGCCCGATGTCATTCTCGAACGCGATTGTATTCACAGCGTCGAGCAGCACCTCGCGTTGCTTCATTGGGCGGGAGTGCCAATGCCTGAGCAGCCGCGGCTTGCCTTGGAGATCGATCCCAACGCCGCAACAAGCGTGCGAGAGAAATTAGTCGCGGCCGGGGCTGCAGGTGCCCAGTTAATTTCTTCGCGATTCGCGATTGTCGCGCCCGGAGCTGCCTTCGAATCGAAGCGATGGAACAGCCGAGGGTTTTCATCGATGATCGACCATCTCAGCAGCCGATGGCGACTCGAAAGCGTTATCATTGCCGGACCCGGCCAGGAACAATTAGCCAGAGCGGTCGCTGAATCATCGATCTCGAATCCTCGCGTGTTATCGGGGCTGAGCCTCGCTGAGTTGAAAGCAATCATCGGAATCTTCGGCCGGATCTTCATAGGCAATGACAGCGGACCGATGCACATTGCCGCAGCTCTGGAATGTCCCGTCGTCGCGGTCTTCGGCTCTTCGAATCCGGACGTGTGGCGCCCGTGGACGGCGTCGCCTTACCGCGTGCTGGGCGGCGAGCGCGGTACTGCGGATAATGACACTCGGAGCACTATCGATAAAGTAAGTATCGATGAAGTGATCTCAGCGGTAGATGAAGTGCTCGAGACTGCCGCAACCAAAACCGCTTCGTAATGAGTATGAATAAACTAAGTCGCGAACGAGCAGCAACGCTCACCGGCGCATTTGCGGGTAAGCGTATCGTCGTGTTGGGCGATGTGATGCTCGACGAATTCATCTGGGGCCGCGTCCGGCGCATCTCGCCTGAAGCTCCGGTTCCGGTTGTTGAAGTCGACAGACAAACTCTCGCGCTGGGCGGGGCGGGAAATGTGACTTCCAATCTTGTAGCACTCGGCGCAGCACCAACACCCATCGGGGTCGTAGGCAACGACTCAGACGCCGAGCGATTGCGAGCCGCCTTTCATGACGTCGGCGTGAACACTGACGGACTGGTAATAGATGCGGACAGGCCGACTACAATCAAGACGCGCGTCATCGCCCACAGCCAGCAAGTCGTACGTGCCGATCGCGAGAGCCGAGCCGCGATCAACGCAGAGATCGAAGAACGCCTGCTTAACATCTTTCGCGGTGAACTGGATGCAGCCGACGCGGTTGTCGTTTCCGATTATGGCAAAGGGCTCTTAACGCCAGGGCTGCTATCGGGCGCGCTCACAGCCGCGCGCGAGCGAGGGCTGACGGTTTGTCTCGATCCGAAGATGCGCAACTTCGTTCATTATCAGCCGGTGACTGTCATTACGCCGAACAACCAGGAAGCGGCGGAAGCGGCGGGCATCGCCATCGAAGACGAGCAGTCGTTGACTGAGGCTGGCCGAAAGCTGCTGGCTTCCATCGAGTGTCGCGCGGTGCTGGTCACTCGCGGAGAAGAAGGCATGACCCTGTTCACAGAAGACGGAGTCACTCACATTCCAACCGTGGCCCGGGAAGTGTACGACGTGACCGGCGCCGGCGATACCGTGATAGCAACGCTGGCGCTTGCGATTGCAAGCGGAGCCTCGCTTGAAGAGGCTGCGGTGCTGGCGAATCACGCGGCAGGCGTTGTTGTAGCTAAGGTAGGCACTGCGTCGGTTACGCGAGAGGAACTGCTCGCAACAATTTGAAAGCAGCGTAGCGCAAGCCGCAGCTGTACCGTAGACTGTTCAGTCTGCGGGGTTTTCATGGCCGCCAAAGCTGTAAATCGGCCGCAGACTGGACAGTCTACGGTACATTGCTACGAATACGAGTATTGTCTTGACGCGGGCGCCGAGGGGTTGTTTCATAGCGATTGCACCCAGCCTCTCAGCTTTCCGATCAAGACCATCGCAACTGGAGTTCGAGTGAATGAGCGAGAAAATCCTCAACAAACTAAATGAGCGGCGCGCGGTTGTCGGCGTGATTGGACTCGGCTACGTTGGGCTGCCGCTGGCGGTCGAGTTCGCCAGTGCCGGGCTAAATGTA
>JADGNW010000461.1 GCA_017883315.1 Blastocatellia bacterium
ACGCTTCACCGCCAGCCGCCGAACATATAGTGCGAGCGAGCTTGCTTGCGCCAAGCCGATGAAAGAAGCGCCGGTCCATGCTTCCGTTGTTGACCACTCCCATCGTCCCGCCGTAGCTGAAAGGGAGTATGGCTTCGGGTCCGCCGCTGGATTCGGCGATCTCCCGAAAGCGCTCCGCGATTGTGTCGAGCGCTTCATCCCACGTGATGCGCTCGAAGCGGCCTTCACCTTTCGCGCCGATTCGCCGCATCGGATAAAGCAGGCGATCGGGATTGTAGACGCGCTCCAGATAGCGAGCGACTTTCGTGCAGAGGAAGCCTTGAGTAGGCGGATGATCGGGATCGCCCGACACTTTGGTAGCTCGACCATCCTGAACTTCGACGAGCATCGCGCACGTGTCCGGGCAATCGTGTGGACAAGCGGCGTGAATGATTCTCATCTCTTCCATTGAATTCAACCTTGTAAAGAATATGCGCTAGGCCTTGCGCCGAAGCAGCCGTTGAAGGTATCTGTAAGCCGGCAGCAAGAAGCGATGCTTTATCTTGCCGTAACGAGAAAGCAATCGCCAGCCCAGACTGTTGGCAATCTTCGCGAGATCAGCGCCCTTGATTTCCAGTTCCCCGGCGAGATCCGCAACCTTCCGTCTGGCGTCGGAGACCTGCTCCTCGAGTCGCGCCGCTTCGCTTTCGAGTCCCAACGCCTTCTGTCTACTATCGGAGACCTGCTCCTCGAGTCGCGCCGTTTCCATTGCGTGGCAACTCTTGAGATCCTCTGTCTCTCGTTCGCGGGCGGCAAAACGCGATTGCAGCATATTATGCTGCGCTTCTATCCAGTCACGCTGTCCCTGCAGCCGCTCGTTTTCTTTCAGTCGTGGCGCCAGCCAGCGCAAGTATTCAGCGGCGGCGCGACATTCAGCAGCCCAATCGTTTGCGCCCGTTGCAGCGTGTTCCGCAATCACCTTGTCATAGAGTGACAATAGCTCATCAATCACCGCGTCGCGACCGGCGGTCGCGCGAATTCGTTTCGACACAAGAGCAGCATCACCGGCGTCATAGTAAGCAATCTCACGCGTAATGGCATCCACGCTGATTGACTGACCGAGCGTTCGTATTCCGAAATTCAGAGGGCGCAGCCGGTCTAACTCGCGCGTCGTCACCATCGGCCCAAGACCGGCCGCGTCGCATAGCACAACCGCCGCGCCAACTGACATTGCCTCAAGCGCACATCTTGCCTTCGCGAAGACGATGTCGTAATTACCGAGGACTTTCTCCGGCTCCGCGCTGACGTTGCCCGAACTCAATCCTATTACATCGAGCGCAATGCCGGCGCGTTCGCATGCGTCGCGTACGGCTCTGACATGCGTTTGGTCATCTGCGTTGTTGCTGAATATCAGAGCGCGGTCGGGGCGCGAAGGAAGAGGCCCTCTCGGCTTAAACCGCTCAAGGTCAACGAAGTTGAGCAGAACGTTAACGCGATCTTCCGGAATGGCATTCTCTAAAACTAGCCGGTCGCGACAGGTGTGGTCTACCGCCACATATCTCAAGATCCTTGGAAAGCGAGGCGGAGCTTCTTCCCAGGGCAACCAGCCATGACAAACATAAATTGCAGGCGTACCCGGAAAGTGAAGCAGGGCCATCATCGCCTCGACGTGATGTTGTCCGTGAATGATGTCCGGTGGCGTTGCCAGCGCATCCAGACGGTCTATTACGGGTATGGTCGCTTCGCGCAGTTCTCGCGCTACATCTCCGAGTACAGTGCTAAAAGCGATCGGTGTGTGACCCCGTTTGAGCAGAGCGGTCGCGATGTCCCGCACGTATAACTCAGAACCGGCGCGGTTCGCGAGGGTGTTGTTGGTGATCAATACGGTGAGGCCGCCCATTGAATTATCTCTGTGCGTAAGTCACGAGCGCATCGGCAAGCGGCAGGATGTGTTCGCGGTAACGGATCACACGGCGATAGTAACCTTCGGCTACCTGTTGCTCGCCATACCGCTCATAGAAGGGCGGCTCCTGAACAGAGTCATCAGCGCGAACAGCGCTGATGACCGGGCGGAGAGTTTCGACCTGGAAAGCAGCGCTTCCTGCTTCGCCGGTCATTTTGCTCACGTCGTCCCTGAGCTCCAGATACGATTTTGCTGCCGCAAGTTTCCGTTCGAGGGCGACTTCATCCAGGCGCAACCAGATATTCCCGGTTCGAAGCTCATCTGAGCGCGAATCCGGCAGGCCCACCACAAGGAAGTCGAAGTTCGCAATTCGAGTGGTCTTGATTCTATTCGCCAGTTCCACTGCTGCGTTGATCACGCAACGGCACAAATCGTGTATCGGGTTGTAGCCCTCGACTGCATCTCCGACAACGTAATCAACGGCGTCGCGTACGAGTGCTTCGGCAAGCTCTTCCGCAAGTTCAATGAAAAGACCGAAGTCGTTATCAAGAATCGCTGCGTAGATATCGACGTCTTTGAAGCGGCCATAAATCGAACCCGGCCTGGCGCCGGCCCGAGTGAGGAGTCTCGTCGTCGAGTCTAGTCTCGATTGCCCCGTGCGGCCCGAGCCATCTGTGAATACGCAGACGAACGGACGCGCCAGTTCCATCCAACCGTGTACCCGCAACTCATGCCCGGGGTGGCCGACGACAAGTGCTGCACGCCGATTTCGCAGCGCGGGTGGCAAGAGATATTCTCCTGCTGGTTCTGTCTCGTGGGGTAGCGAACGCTCAGGCAGTACCGAGTGCAACGAATTTATTCCTTTCCCCGGACGTCCACAGCCTTATCCTAACCGAATCCGGGTTCAATCTCGTGGCGTCAAACTCTGTGACGATGCGTCGACCGTAATATCCTGCGAACTCTAGTGCACAACAATAAACGCGGATTCAGAGTCGCGCCACTAAAGCCGGGGCAGCAAAGGCTGGCAAGTCGCAGCGGGGATGACGCGCGAGTTGCTGCGCGCGCAGTGTCGTGCATGAATCATTCGTGGCGGATTCGGAGCCAGAACTGGCTGTCGCAATCCATTCCGGGGAGTTCCTCCACTTGCAGCTCGCGGCGATGGCACTGCTGAACAATCCACGATAGTGAGTGCTTTATTACGCCGGGCGTGTTGGACTCGTGGCTTGTCCCGACCCAACGATCACCCTGGTAATCCTCCTCGGCGGACTGGGCCGGGAGGAAGGAGGTCAGAAAAACGCCCGAAGAAATCGAATCGCGAATAAAGGAATCGAGCGTAGCTTCGATTTGCCGCTTGCTCGCATGCGTCCAGATCGATCTCGCGAGGAAGAAATCGAACCGCGCGCCGAAGACAGAAGAGTCGAAATGCGAGTTGAAATCGAACTGGGGCTCCTTGAGAGCTACCTCCTGGGGCGTGAAGAGATACCGGAGTCCGTACTCGACCCGTTGACGCGCCGGCTCAATTCCGTGATAGCAGCGAGGGTCGAGAAAACGGACAAGCCAATAAGCGGTGCGGAGGCATCCGCAGCCAACGTCGAGGAGTTTCGACTCGGGATTCAATCCTTCACTGAGCAAAGTGATCAGTTGCTCGCGCCCCGCTTGTTCGAAGGTCTCGACCGGAACCCCCAGGAAACCATGCCGGGATATCATTTCCTCGGCGCGGGCTTGAACTCTGGACATAAACCTCTCTCCACTTAATGAAGCGTCAGTCGAGCGCGACTTGTTAGTCAATTGTCTCCCTGCCGGGTGCAATTCTATATCACAGTCATCGCACTTAACGAAATTTGGCGGCTTCGAGCCTTTGTCGCTGATCTATCCGCCATAGTATCCTCCAACACGGGAAGCAACGCATGAAACTCTGGGGCGGAAGATTCAAAGGCGAAGCCGACGCCGAGTTCGCGCGGTTCAACTCGTCGTTCGCTTTCGACCGGCGCTTGATCGAGGCGGACATCGAAGGAAGCCTCGCCCACGCCGACGCGCTCGCCGCCGCCGGCATACTGACTGAAGCTGAAGCGCGAAGGATCGCCTGGGCGCTAAACGAAATTCTGCGCCGGGCGCGCGAAGACAAGGGTTACCTTTCTAGCTCAGAGGATAGCCGCGAGGCCGAGGATGTACACAGCTTTGTCGAAGCCGAGCTTGTCGCGGCACTTGGCGATCCCGGTTATAAGCTGCACACCGGGCGCAGCCGCAACGATCAGGTCGCGACCGACCTGAGACTTTTTCTCCGAGGCGAAATCGACGCGGCTCGCGAGTCGATTCGGGACGTTCAACGCGCGCTGATCGAGCTGGCTGAAGCCAATCGCGACTGCGCGATTCCTGGCTACACTCACTTGCAGCGCGCGCAACCGATTCTGTTTGCACACTACTTGCTCGCCTACTTCGAAATGATGAAACGCGACCGCGAGCGTCTCGCGGAGGTCCGCGCGAGAGTAAATCAATTGCCGCTTGGAGCGGGTGCGCTCGCGGGCACAGGGTTTCCGCTTGATCGCGAAATGATCGCGCGACGACTTGGCTTTGATGGCGTGTGCGAGAACAGTGTCGATGCCGTGAGCGATCGCGATTTCGTAATCGAGTTCATCGGTGCGGCGGCCATCGCGATGATGCACCTGAGCAGACTCGCCGAAGACTTGATCCTTTACTCGACGGCTGAGTTCGGCTTCATCGCACTTTCGGATGCCGTCTCAACGGGATCGTCATTAATGCCGCAGAAGAAGAACCCGGACTCGCTTGAGTTGATTCGCGGGAAAGCCGGTCGCGTGTTTGGCCACCACGCGGCGATGCTTGCGACGATGAAGGGACTGCCGCTGGCTTACAACAAAGACATGCAGGAAGACAAGGAAGCGCTGTTCGACACGATTGACACCCTGGCCGGCTCGCTGAAGGTGATGGCCACTGTGC